>NZ_JAKMRU010000010.1:0-59303 GCF_025772235.1 Campylobacter sp. IFREMER_LSEM_CL1085
ACAAACTCCATCAACGCTTAACTCATAAGCTTTTTTTAAATTATTATCTAAAACATCAAGTAAAAATAAAATTTTAGAGTCAAACATATAAAACTCAGCCATTTTTGAAGCAATTTTTGCTAATCTCTCATCTTCTATTAAAATATATTTTGCTCCTAGTGCATTAGAAAGTAAAATTTCTTCCTCATTCTTGGCATATATAGCAAAATCTATTTTTTCCTCTTTTGCACTTTTTATATTTTGTTCATTATAATTAAAACAATTTACATTTGTTTTGATAAAAATATTTTCATAATGACTAAATTTTTGCATATTTATCAAAGAATGTCCAAAAATTAACATAATTTTTCCTTTATCTTTAAAAGACAATAATTCCTAAAGCCTTGATTAAAAATTTGATAATCTTTCAATTCTTGCAATTCATCATAAATTTCACTTCCCTTATAAAGCAAAAATAAAGTATTTTTATCATAAAAACCATTTGAAATTTCTACCAAAGGTTTTACATCCATTAAAGCTCTTGAAGTAATTAAATCTACTTTAAAAGGTGGATAGTTTTGTAATTTTTCTTTTATGATATTTACATTTATCAAATTAAGTTCAGTTTTAACCACCCTTAAAAATGAGGCCTTTTTAGCGCTAGGCTCAAAAAGAAAAAATTCATTATCTTGCAAAATACAAGCTAAAAATAATGCAGGAAAACCAGCCCCGCTTCCAATATCAATGATCTTTTTTTTATTACTCAAATCATAAAAATCTAAAATTTTAACACTATCAATAATATTTTCATCTATATTTTCAAAATGAGTTAAATTATGCACAGCATTAAATTTTTCTAACAACTCTTTATAGAGCGTGGTTTTTTTAAAAAAATCATCTTTATTTGCAAAATCTTTTAAAAAATTTAATTGCTCTTCGTATTTTTTCAATTTAGATGTCCCATTTGTGTATATTTAATTTCTAAATAATCTTTATTAAAACGATTTGCTTTTATTAAAATAGGCACTCTTAAATTAATTTTTTCTTTTAATGAATTTAGTTTTTCAGGATTATTAGTTAAAAGGTTAATTTTAGAAATCTTATAATGCTTAAGTATAAATTCTACTATTTCATAACTACGCTCATCTGCCTTAAAACCTAATTGATGATTTGCTTCTATGGTATTAAAACCCTTATCTTGCAAAGCATAAGCATTAATTTTATTAAAAAGTCCTATACCTCTTCCTTCTTGCCTTAGATAAATCACCATACCACCATGCTCTTGAATGTATTTTAAAGAAAAATCAAGCTGTTCTCCACAATCACATTTTAAACTTCCCAAAACATCCCCTGTTAAACATTCTGAATGGATTCTAATATTAACTTCTTTTTCCAATTTTCCTTTAAAAATACAAAGATGTTCTTTATCATTTTCTTTAAAACTTTGTATATTAAATTCCCCAAAACGAGTAGGGAGTTTTGCTATTTCAGAAATTTGAATAGTCATTATTTTACTTTACCTTTTTTATAAAAAATATGCTAGAATTTAAACAATTTTAACAAACAAAAAGGAAATTTATGTTTAAACGCTTTAGAAGATTAAGACTTAATGAGAATATTAGAAGCTTAGTAAAAGAAAATACCTTAAATTTAGATGATTTAATCTATCCACTTTTTGTTATCAATGGTGCTAATATTAAAAATGAAATCACGTCTATGCCAGGTGTGTTTCAAATGAGCTTAGATGAAATTTTAAAAGAATGTGAGGAGTTAATTAATCTTGGTATTAAAGCGATTATTTTATTTGGCGTGTTAGAAAGTTCCAAAAAAGATAGTTGTGGAAGTGATGCATTAAGCGATGATGGCTTGATTGCTACAAGTCTAAGAGCTATTAAAGCAAAATTTCCTGATTTGGTAGTAATTACCGATCTTTGTTTTTGTGAGTATACTGATCATGGGCATTGTGGTATTATTGATCCAAAAAGTAAAAGCGTAGATAATGATTTAACTTTAGAAATTTCAGCCAAACAAGCTCTAATTCATGCTAAAAACGGTGCAGATATGATAGCACCAAGCGGCATGATGGATGGTATTATTGAAACTTTAAGAAAAACTTTAGATGAAAATGGTTTTGAAAATTTACCTATTATGGCTTATTCTACTAAATTTGCTTCAGCCTATTATGGGCCTTTTAGAGATGTGGCTGATTCTGCACCAAGTTATGGAGATAGAAAAACCTATCAAATGGATTTTGCCAATGGTAAAGAAGCCTTATGTGAGAGCTTAGAAGATGAAAAACAAGGCGCTGACATCTTAATGGTAAAACCAGCACTTGCGTATTTAGATGTAGTAAAAGATATAGCAAATCATTCTAAACTTCCACTTTGTGTGTATAATGTAAGCGGGGAATATGCTTTGTTAAAAGCAGGTCAAAAAGCAGGTGTGATTGACTATGAAAAAATAGTACTTGAAACTATGCTTGCTTTTAAAAGAGCTGGAGCCAAGCTTATCATAACTTATCATGCAAAAGAAATTGCAAAATTATTAACAAATAAGGAGTGAGATTGAATAGTCTAAGCAAAAAAAGTTCTCAAGATGTAATCAATGAATTATCTAATCATTTGGGCATAGAAAAACACAATCAAACTATATTTCATCTAACCCACATTAACGATAAAGAAAAAAAGTTAAGTCTAAAAAATGGCCATAATTTAGCACCCGAACCATGGTTTATAGTAGATGAAAATGATGAAGTTAAAACTATGTTTTCTGTAAAAACTCTGATTGAGTTTTTACAAAGTGCCAAAAAGATACAAAAGGATAATTTTGAACTTAAACTAGAAAAGGCTATCTATCAACAAATTCCTATTGACTTTAATGATGTATGGACAGTCGCAATGGATGAGATTAAACATCAAGTTTCCAAAGGTATAAAAGAAGTTAATATTGATTTAGATCAATTAATCAGCAATATTCATACAAAACATCCTAACTTATTTATAAACATGAAAGAAATGATGCAAAAAGGTAAAAAATGAGAGATTATAAAAATTTTGTTAAATACTCCAAAGCAGGACCTAGATACACTTCTTATCCTACTGCAGTAGAATTTAACACCCATTTTAAATATGAAGACTATATAAAAATTTTAAAACAACAAACAGCACAATTATCTTTATATTTTCATTTGCCTTTTTGCAGGAGTGCTTGTTATTTTTGCGGTTGTAATGTAATATATACCGCAAAAGAAGAAAGTAAAGAAAGGTATTTAAATTATCTTTTTAAAGAACTTGATCTTTTAACAAATACCATTGACACACAAAGAGAAGTAGCTCAAATGCATTTTGGTGGTGGTACACCTACTTTTTTTTCTGCTAAACAATTGCAAAGTTTGATTTTTAAAATAAAAAGCATTTTTCCAAATTTTACCCAAGATAGTGAAGTAAGTTGTGAAATTGATCCTAGATTCTTAAATGAAGAACAAGCTGATGTTTTAATTCAAAATGGCTTCAACCGTATTAGTTTTGGTGTGCAAGATTTTAACGAAAAGGTTCAAAAGGAAATTCATAGAATTCAACCTTTTGAACTTACCAAAAATGCAGTAGATATGGTAAGAAAAAAAGGGATAAATTCAGTAAATATGGATTTAATTTATGGCCTTCCTTATCAAAGTCTAGAAAGTTTTAAGCAAACTTTAGAAAAAGCACTGCTGATTAATCCCGATCGCTTTGCTATTTTTAATTATGCACATGTGCCTTGGCTTAAAAAAAATATGAGAAAATTTGACGAAAACACTCTACCAAGTCCTGATGTAAAACTTCAAATTTTAGAATATTGTGAAAAATTTTTAACTCAAAATGGTTATAAAATGATAGGAATGGATCATTTTGCAAAGCCACAAGATGAACTTTTTAAAGCCTTAGAAAATGGTAGTTTGCATAGAAATTTTCAAGGCTATACTACAAAAGGCGGAACTGATTTAATCGGGATTGGCCTAACAAGTATAGGCGAAGGTAAAAGACACTATATGCAAAATTTCAAAGATATGCCAAGCTACGAAAAGGCTATCGATGAAGGTCGATTGCCTTGCGAAAAAGGTATCATGCTTGATGATGATGATGAACTAAGAAAAGCTGTTATTATGGAACTTATGAGTAATTTTGCTCTTAATATAAAAAATATTGAAAGTAAATTTAAGATTGATTTTTTTGAATATTTTAAGCAAGATTTAGAAGAACTCCAAAAACTTAATGAATTTATCAACATTGATAAAACTCATATCAAAGTTAATGAAACAGGAGTACTTTTAATCCGTAATATTGCTATGTGTTTTGATAAATATTTAAAACGCATTAGCGAAGATAAAAAAGTTTTCTCTAAAACGGTTTAATATGTTAAATGTTAATGAAATTTCTAATGCTTGCGTAAAATGTGGAAAATGCATACCAGTTTGCACCATACATGAAATAAATCGCGATGAAAGTACTTCTCCTCGTGGCTTTTTAGATTTAATCAGTGCTTATGAAAACCAAGAACTAGAGCTTGATAAAAATCTTAAAAAAATATTTGAATCATGTTTTTTATGTACAAATTGCGTTGAAGCTTGTCCAGGCCATTTAAGAGTGGATAGCGCTATTGAAAAAGTGCGTTACGATATAGCACAAAAATTTGGCATTGTTTGGTACAAAAAACTTGCTTTCTTTTTTCTAAGACGCAGAAAAATTCTAGATATTTTAGCAAGATTTGGTTATGTTTTCCAAAGCTGTGCTTTTAGTTTACAACATAAAAATTTGGGAATGAAAGCTAAATTTAACCTACCTTTAATTAAAAAAGATCGTTTGCTTCCTTCTTTAGCTAAAAAAAGCTTTCTAGCTTCTAATCCTGATTTCATAAATAATCAAGGTGAAAAAGCCATAGGACTTTTTATAGGCTGCTTGTCAAATTACTCTTATACAAATACGGGCTTTGCTTTGCTTGAAATTTGTAAACATCTTAAAATCAATGTAGATTTATTAAAAGATCAATCTTGTTGCGGTGCTCCTCATTATTTTACTGGAGATTTTAAAAGTGTAGAAATTTTAGCTAAAAAAAATATCGTTTATTTTGAAGAAAAATTAAAAACTCTAGATTATATCATTATCCCCGAAGCAACCTGTTCTGCGATGATTAATATAGACTATGAACATTTTTTCCACATGCAAAAAGATGAAGAATGGGCTATAAGAGCTAAAAATATTTCTAGTAAAATACTACTTGCAACAAAATATTTTTATGAATATACTAAACTAGAAGAGCTTTTAAAAACAAAGAAAAAATTAAAGACAAAAATTGCATACCACGATCCTTGTCATGCAAGAAAAATGCAAGGTGTTTTTAAAGAACCTAGAACCTTGCTTAAACAAAACTATACTTTCAAAGAACTTATTAACTCAAATGAATGCTGTGGTTTTGGTGGTGTTAGTATGCAAACTGATCACTATGAAAAAGCTTTGCAAGTTGGTATAAAAAAAGCTCAAAATATACAAAAAAGCAATGTGGAGATTATCAGTGCAGAATGTTCAGCTTGTAGAATGCAAATTTCTAATGCATTAGAGCATGAAAAATCCTCTACACATTTTTTGCATCCATTAGAATTGATAGCAAAAATACTTCAAGATAAAAATTAATCTTGAATTTTTATATCTTCGATATTTGATCTATTTTTTTCAATTAAAATTCTATTTTTTTCTATATTTTCACTATTTTTTTTACACTCGTTTTTCAAGATTTCAATATTTTTATATAAAATTTTTATTTTTCTCTCGTAACGATTTATCAATAAAAATACTATAAATAAAAATAAAATTAAAATAGCCCAATTTAAAAATGCCATATTTGCCCTTTCTTTAGATATATTAACACTTTTTATCTTAAACTAAAATTCTTTTCAAATTTGGAGAAAGTTTGACTAAAATTTCATAGTTGATAGTATTAAAAAAACTAGCCATAATATTTGCGTCATTTAAAACGCAAATTTCATCTTCATCATTCTCACAAGAAAAACTATCCATAGACATTTTTCCAAGCAATTTCTTACCATTAGGAAGAAAAAAATCATGTTTTCCATCATAACGCAAAAGCCCATCTGCATAACCTAAATCATAAGTTGCTATTTCAAGATCTTCTTTTGCATTATATACACCACCATAACCAACACTTTGACCTTTTTTCAACACTCTTTGGCTTAATTTTTCAGCCCATAAACTTAAAACTTTGCGTAAGTCTTTATTAAAATGTGCATAGCCAAATTGTACAAGCCCTACTCTACAATACTCATCGTACCCAAGCTCGCTTGCTCTAAATAATGCTTCAGAATTATGTGAATGAAATATAAGCTTTTTAGCTTCATCACAAAGCAAAGTATATATTAGCTCTTTAGCTTGTTTAAATTTTTGTTTTTGCACAAAATAACTAGCATCTATTTCATCACTTCCTGCAAAGTGCATCATCACTCCATGAAGTATTAAATTATTACTTTGTAGTTCTTGTATCACTTCTTGAATTTCTTCAGGTATAATTCCATTTCTATGCATATTTGTATCTACAACTAAATGAATTTTTATATTTTGCTTGAATTTTTTAATATCATTTTTATCATTTAAAGCATAAATAAATTTTTCACTTTCATTGCCATGTGGATGATGGGATAGAATTAAGATATTATCAAAAATATCTTCAAGCTCTTTTGCTTCAGTTTCATTTTTTACCGCTATAAAATTTATACCTTTTGCTCTAGCTATAGGAGCTAAAAGCTTAGCTCCATGTCCATAAGCATTATCTTTAAAAACACATATTACTTTTTGATAACCTCCTGCTTTAGAGGCTATTAAGTCAAGATTATACTCATAAGCCAAACGATCAATTTTTATATATGCCATTATTGTTCAGCTAAAATTTGCATTTTATCTTCAACTAGCTTAACATAAAGGACTTTTTCTCCTTTGAATTTATAGTTAGTACTACGATAGTCTTCATAAAATCCTATTCTAAAAATTTTCTCATTTTTATCATTTGGATAAGGACTTATGCTAAGATCTGAAAATTTAATGCTCTTTTTTTCTCTCTTTGCAAAAATTCTTTCTTTATTTTTTGCAAATTGCTCATAAGTAGATTTATTATTATGTTTAAAAATTTTTTTATCATAAAAAGATAAATACTTATTTATATCACTTTTTTGCCAACTATCTTTCCAGGCAAATAAATTAGCTAGTAAAATCGCTATTTCATCATGAGTTGCTCTTACTTTATTTTTCTCTTCTGTCATTGCATAAGATTTTCTATCAGCTACTAATTTATTAAAATCTTCCAATAAATCATTATGCACAGCAATACAACCTCTAGTTTTATAAGTATCCAAGCGTGTTCCATCTAAAGGAT
This sequence comes from Campylobacter sp. IFREMER_LSEM_CL1085, assembly GCF_025772235.1. Classification (NCBI taxonomy): domain Bacteria; kingdom Pseudomonadati; phylum Campylobacterota; class Epsilonproteobacteria; order Campylobacterales; family Campylobacteraceae; genus Campylobacter; species Campylobacter sp. IFREMER_LSEM_CL1085. The sequence continues at coordinate 7,396 of NZ_JAKMRU010000010.1, forward strand.
AGCCATGAATCCAAATACCACCACCTGTTTTACCCAAAGTTTTATCTAAAACATTTGGGTAAGTTGTTGCAAATGCAAATGGGCCATAATATGGATCACCAGGATAAAATTTCTTTCCAAGTTCGTAAAAACCTATTGGAGTTTTTAAATCTCCTTCTACTTCTTTATCTCCAGCTAAACCTGTTAAAACATCCCTTTGGATAAATTTATTTTCTACTTTTCCATCATTGTAGTGATAAACTCTAATAATTTTATCACTTTTATTTGTTAAAACTATTGCAACATTTTCCTCATAATATCCTAAACTAATATTTTTGTCTTTTATCTCATCAAGCCAAAAATCTTTTTTACTTAACTCTTGCTCCAATACCCTTTCAACCGCATCAATACCTTCGTTTAGATAAATTTTTGCAAGATTATTTGCATTTGCAAACACAGCCAAACTAAACAATGCTAATATAATTTTAAACAATTTTCACCTTTCTATTAAAAATTAAAACAACAAAGAGCTAATTATAATATTTTTACAATAAATATATTTTTAATTTTTTCCGTGTATAATGTTTACAAATAACCAAAAACAAAAAAAGGAAAAATAATGAAAAAATTACTTAGTTTAGCCATATTAAGCACTTTTGCTTTTTCAAATCAAATTACTATAAATGATCCTTATGTAAGACAAACTCCACCTAATTCTAAAACAACGGCATTTTTTTTAGAACTTAAAAACAACTCAAACAAAGATATTAAACTCATAAAAGCTCAAAGTTCATTAAGCGATACAGCTGAAATTCATGATCATATTATGAAGGATGGTAAAAAAATGATGGTTCAAATTCCTCAAATCACAATAAAAGCTAATTCAAGCACTGAACTTAAACCTGGTGGGATGCACATTATGATACTAAATCTCAAAGAAAATATCACACCGCAAACAAAGGCCAATCTAACTCTTTATTTTGATGATAATAGCACAATTGAACTAAAAGATATCGAGTCAAGAAGCATTAAAAAATAATGAAAAATCTACTTGTCTTTGCCTTAGCTATAGTCTTTGCTATATGCGGGGCTTATTTTTACACCAATTCATCAAATACCGGAAAAAAGAGAGAATTAATTACCACTTTAACACCTCTAACATGTGATCTAAACATTCAAGAATGTGAATACAATTTTAAGGATAAAAAAGTCTTAGTAAATTTAAATCCAAAGCCTATTACTACATTAAATGAGCTTGATTTAAATATTACCAATTTAGGTGAGTTTAAAAAACTTAATGCTAGGGTTTATGGACTTAATATGTATATGGGAGATATTGTTCCACAATTTAAAAAAATAAACAATACTTATCATGCTAAATTAGTTTTAAGTTCTTGCACTCTAGATATAATGCGTTTTAGAATAGAGCTTTTTGATGATGAAACTCCACTAGGTTTTTATTTTGACTTTGATGTAAAGAGGTAAAATATGAAAAAAATAAATATTTTTTTATTAATTGTGGTAATTTTTGGAGTATTTTTTATATCTGTGCAGTATTTTGAAAACAACAAATACAATTTTCACTTAAATTCTGAAAAAGGCATACTTAGTCTAAAAGATTTTATCGGTAAAAAACTAATTGTATATTTTGGCTATACATATTGTCCTGATGTCTGTCCTAGTGAGCTTGCCTTGATTGCTAATGTTTTAGAAAAAATGCCAAATAAAGAAAAAGCTCATGTGATATTTATCTCACTAGATCCAGCAAGAGATAGCAACTTAACTCAAACTAGCCAATGGGTTAAGTATTTTTACCCAAATTCAACTGCATTGGTTGCTAAAGATGAAAAAGAATTAGAAAAAGTTACTAAAAATTATGGCGTAGTATATGAAAAAATCAATCTTAAAGATTCTGCTATGGGATATTCTATAGCACATAGTGGCGAATTTTATTTGATTGATGAGAATGGAAAATTTATTAAAACCATTAAAGATATTAGTTATGAAAGCTTTTTCAATGAAATTCAAAAATTCTTAAACGAATAAATTTCTCAATTTATTCGTTTCTTAAAGTATCTAAAATATCTACTTGTGTTGCTTTTTTAGCAGGATAATAAGAAGACAAGCTTACAATCATAATAGCACCAAAAATCGTAGTACAAAAATCAACAAAAGAAAGCTCCAAAGGTAGCTTACTCATGCCATAAACATCACTTGGTAAAGAAATAATGTCAAAATTTCCAAGTACCCACAAAGCAATAGCTGCAAGTATCACACCTGCTACGATACCACTTCCACCTATCAAAAATCCTAAAGAAAAAAATGTTTTTTTAATCTCTAACTTACTAGCTCCTAAAGAAAGCAACAAAGCTATCTCGCTACGACGATTCATTACTATCATTAATAAAGAACTTACTATATTTAAACTTGCGACCAAAATAATCAACATCAATACTATAAACAAAGCTCTTTTTTCTAAAGCTAATGCTGCAAAGAAATTTCCATTTTGCTCCCACCAACCTATACTAGCATATCTTGCACCCAAGAAAGCTTCAATTTGTTTAATATCCTCAAAAGGCTTATTTGAATATACATGTACCCCATCATAACTTCCTTGGGGATATGACAAAATCTTAGCTAAAGCTTTTACATCTGTATACATATAAGCTTTATCATAAGCTAACAAACCTGAAGAAAAATCAGCCATAACATCAAATCTTTTAACTTTTGGAATAAGCGAAAGTCCACTTGCATTAAGATTAGAAAAAATTAAGGTAATTTTTTCATTATAATCAAGTCCAAATTCATCTTTTAAACCCTTACCAATTAAAATATCAAAATTATCTAATTTTTTATCTTCTAAAGCTTGAGCTACTACCTCATTGATCTTTTTTTCATCTTCAAAATTAACCCCAAAAAGCATACCGCCTTCCAATTTTAAATCATTTCTTGCTATAACCTGAGTAGCAATATAAGGGCTAAATAATAAATTTGGAAATTTACTTCTTAATTCTTGCAATAATTTATCATCTACATTTGCCCCAAAACGCGGTAATATAGTGATAGGGTAATTCATAGTAAAAAGTTTTCTCTCAAATTCTTTATCAAAGCCATTCATAATAGCCATTGCAACTAAAAGCACACAAAGTCCTATACTTACACCTAAAAAGGCTAAAATTTTTGAAAGCATAATAAAGGGTTGATCTTTATCAAAACGCAGATATTTAAATAATAAATAACGAGGGATACTTTTATACATCTTTTACTCTTAATATTTTTTTAAGTATTTTAACTTGATTTTTATAAAAGCAAGCTTTGTATTTATTTAAGATAATATACAAAGGCACTATTATCATGAAATTCAACTATAAATCTTAGTGGCAAAATTCTCACATAAGTTTCACTTTGTGCGCTTGCTTGTTCACTTTTTACAAAATCTTTTACATCTATTTTTGAATTAAAAAAGCAATCAATTAAATCATTTTTATGATTATTTAAAAAGTTAAATTTATCTAACTTTGTCATCTTTTCTTCAGCCACCATACCAAAATCATTGCGTATTAAAGATTTTAAATCACTTGGTGTATAAACTAACTCACAAGCATATTCTAAATTCTTTTTTTTGCTTTTAGTCATAGCCATAGAAATAGTTTCATTTTGATGATAAAGGATAAAATTTTTATTAGAGAGTTCTGCCCAAAATATAAATTCATCTTGGGCAGTAGCATTAAAAATTATGAGGATTAATAAGCAAACAATTCTTTCCACTTGTCAGCATCGATTTTAAGTTCTACATTTACTCTATAAAGACCATCTTTAAAGTCTTGATCTACAACACTTGCATTTTTAATCAAACCATTTACCTGTGCTGTAATAGTTGAGCTTTTAAGCATTGCATCTTTTACTGTATCTTTACCATTAACTCTGACACCATACAACTTACTTGCTAATTGTCTATAAGCATCGGTAATTGCCGCTCTTTTAGCTAAAGCCAAAGCTTGACCAACTGAAACCGTATTTAAAGGAGCAATACCCTCACCCACCGCTGTAAAAGTTAGATCATTGTCTGTGCTTGTATCATTTGCAAGCATTTTTTCTTCTCTAATGATGTTACGCACATCATCTTTATCAACTTTTTGAACCACAACATCAGAATTTGCTGCTTGAGTCTGATTTGGATTCACACCTCTTTGATCTAGTGCACAAGCACTAAAACCCAAAGCTAAACAAAACATAAAAATAACTTTTTTCATTTTTTACACCTTCAATTTATTTGATTTTATTAAAACAGCAAAAAGCATTCCAATAATTTTACTATTCTAAATTTAAATCCATATTAGTTTCAGCATCTAATTCCTCATCTTCTTCTTTAGGACACTTAGCAATGCTTACAACCTCATCATTTTCAACATTAACAACAATTACACCACTTGTATTTCTACCTGCTTTTCTAATGCTTTGCATATCAACGCGTATCATCTTACCACTGCTTGTTAATGCCATTAAATCCATACTTTCATCAACTATGACTATACCGATTAAATCTTTTGTTTTGGCAGTAAGTTTCATACAAATAACACCCTTACCACCTCTACTTTGAAGTCTATATTCTCCAGCATCAGTACGCTTACCTATACCTTTTGCACTTACGCTTAAGATTTCTTGAGCGTCATTTTCTATAACAACAGCACCCACAACCTCATCATCTTTTTCTTTAAATTTAATCGCAGTTACCCCTCTACTTACACGGCCAATCTCTCTAACTTTAGCAAGTGGGAATTTAATGCACATACCTTTTTTAGTAACCGCAAAAAGCATTTTACCAACGATAGTATTATCAAGCTCTTCATTAGGTTCAAGCATTTCATTTTCTAAATTTTCTTCATAATTTTGTTCTTGAGTTTCATTTTCATCCCTTGCTACGATAATTGCAGTAACAAGTTCATCATTTTCATCTAGATTAATCGCTTTTACACCCACGCTTCTAATGTTTTGATATTCACTTAAATTTGTGCGTTTTACGATACCATTTTTAGTAAAGAAACACAATGATTTACTTTCATCAAAATCAGTGGTTGGAATAATTGCCATGATTTTTTCATCTGCTTGTAGATTAATGAGATTAACCACGGCTTTGCCTTTAGCGGTTCTACTTCCTTCAGGAATTTTATAAACCTTAAGCCAATAAAGCTGTCCGCGATCAGTAACAAACATCAAGGTATCATGTGTATTTGCTGTAAAGAAACTTTCTATAAAATCATCATCATAAGTTGTAACTGCGACCTTACCTTTACCACCGCGTTTTTGTTTTTCATATTGCTTACTTGGAACACGCTTAATATAGCCACGATGAGTGATAGTAACTACCATATTTTCATTTGGTATTAAATCTTCTATATCAATATCATCATAGTCATCTTCAATTTGAGTAATTCTCGGTACATCAAATTTTGTTCTGATTTCTTTTAACTCATCTTTGATTAAATTTTCAAGCAAAGTTTCGCTTTTTAAAATTTGATCAAGCCTCTCTATTTCTGCTAATAATTCCCTTAATTCGTTATCAATTTTTTCTCTCTCAAGACCTGTTAAACGGCCTAATTTCATATCTAAAATAGCATTAGATTGAAGCTCACTTAGACCAAATTTTTGCATTAATAAATTTTTAGCCGTTGGGTTATCAGGAGAGTTTTTAATCAAAGCTATCACTTCATCAATATTATCTAGTGCAATTTTTAAACCTTCTAAAATATGTGCTCTAGCTCTAGCTTTTTGCAACTCATAAATAGTTCTTCTAATAATTACAGTTTTTCTATGATTTAAGAATAAATTTAAAAGCTCAATTAAAGAAAAAACTTTTGGCTCTTTATTATGTATAGCAAGCATAATCACACCAAAAGTGCTTTCCATAGTGGTAGATTTAAAAAGATTATTTAACACAATCTCACTCATAACATCGCGTTTTAGCTCAATTACCACGCGAATTCCTTCCCTATCACTCTCATCTCTAACTTCAGCAATACCTTCGATTTGTTTTTCTTTGACAAGTTCAGCGATTTGCTCTATTAATCTTGCTTTGTTAGTTTGATAAGGAAGTTCATCTATAACGATAATATCTTTATTAGCTCTTTTTTCTATATGGGTCTTTGCTCTTACTTTTACCCTACCACGACCTGTGCGGTATGCTTCTATAATACCTTTTTTACCAAAGATAATACCGCCGGTTGGAAAATCAGGTCCTTTAATAAATTGCATTATTTCTTCTAAACTTGCGTTTTTATTATCAATTAAATAAAGCAAACCATCAATAAGCTCATTTAAGCTATGCGGAGGAATATTAGTAGCCATACCTACTGCAATACCACTTGAACCATTAAGCAATAAATTTGGGACCCTAGCAGGTAAAACATCGGGCTCACTCATAGAATCATCATAATTTGGTATAAAATCAACCGTATCTTTTTCTATATCACGCAAAAGCTCTTCAGCTAAAATCGTCATCCTAGCTTCAGTATAACGCATCGCAGCAGCACCATCGCCATCAATAGAACCGAAGTTTCCTTGTCCATCTACGCTTGGATAACGCATAGAAAAATCTTGCGCCATTCTTACTAAAGCATCATATACAGCTGTATCACCATGTGGATGATATTTACCGATTACATCACCCACTATACGCGCTGATTTTTTGTATGCACTACGACTTCCAACACCTAAATCATTCATAGCATATAAAATTCTTCTATGAACAGGTTTAAGCCCATCTCTAGCATCAGGTAAGGCACGGCCTATAATAACACTCATAGAATAATCTAAATAACTACTTTTTATAGAACTTTCTATATCTATATTTTCAATATCTGAATCTTTAGTAAAAATATTTTCCATAAAAATCCTTAAAATTAATGCCTATATTGTATCAAATTTTGCATTAGCCAAAACTAAAGCAAAAAGTACTTCAATATTATTTTTTTCTAAAAGCTCTTTTGCCTCTAATAAACTTAATCCAGTAGTTATCACATCATCTACTAAAATTACAGGATATTTTGGACGCTTTAAAAGCTTATAAGATCTTTTATTATCTTTACGAAATTTCAAACTTTTACCACTATATTTAAATTCTGAACTAGCTTGCAAGGTGTGATACATAGGTTTTATAAATTTAGTATTTAAGTATTTAGTTAAAATAGCAGTATGAGAGTAATTTTTATATGTTTTATCATCTAAAGCTATAGCATTAATTTTACAAGATGGTTGAAAAAAATCCTCAAATTTAGCAAAACTCAATTTTGCCAAAGCATTTAAAACAAAATAGCCTTGAAATTTGTGTTTAAAATAAATCAAATGCTTAATTTGCTCATATTGATAAAAATAATAAACTTTAAAATTTCCCTCAAGTTCTCTTATACCTAAAGAATATTCTAAAAGCTCTTCCTTGCAAGCTGGACAAAAACTCGCAAAGGAAAATCCATGGCAATTAAAACACCTCACAAAGAGCTGATAATATCTGCAGATTTATTAGCCACTTGTTTTATAAGAAGCTGAGTGAAAAAAGGTAGATCTTTGATATTATAAAAACCTTTAACTTCTTGTTTGGTTTTAATATTAATAGTTTTATTGGTATTAATATCTTTTAGTGTCAATTGACTAGCAATAATTGAAAATAAAGAATTAGAATCAAATTTAGAATAAAAATCATTAAAACTTAAATCTACCCTTAAAACATAAGGAGAATCTTGTGTATCTTCTACTACAACTATACCTCTATTTTCTAATTCTTCTTTTAAAAACACATAAAAATAGTAGTTAAAATTCTCATTAATATAATAATTATTTCCATTAGAAGAAGAATATTTTAAATTCTCATTTAAATCATATACCCTATGAATATAAACTTTTTTTAAGGAAGCACTTTTATCAATTGTTCTTTTATTTGCGCAATACTTAAGCCCCACATCACTAATATACACAAGGCCTTTAATTTTTGCTTCATATGCTTTAGAATCAGAAGGATTATAACATTGTGCTTGAATTTTTATAAGCTCATTAACTTTTGCAACACTTTGATTTTTAGAATTTACAGCACATGCACTAAAAAATAAAGCTAAAACAAATACAAATACTTTTTTTAACATCTTTTTTTCCTTAGAATCATCTTTATTATTTTATGATTTTTAATTAGCAAAAATTATACCAAAAACAAATAAATTTTACTAAAACTTACTTTTTTTCACACAAGAATAATTTTATTGAAAAAATTTTATACAAAAATTGATATTTAAAAGAAAATTCATTTAGAATATGTTACAAAACTGCAATATTTTAAAGGAGTTGTTAAATGAGTTCAAATACAAAAACACTTATAGTCGTTGCTGATTTAGTGTTATTTATCGCTTTGCTTTATTTTTCCCCTTTTGGTGAAACTAAAGTAAACCAAGGTTTATCTTTGTTAATTTTTATTGCCGTTTTATGGCTTAGCGAGGCTTTGCATGTTACTATTACAGCTATTTTAGTACCTGTTTTAGCTGCTATTTTGGGATTACTACCCACCGCTAAAGCTTTAACAGGTTTTGCTGATTCTAATATCTTTTTATTTTTTGGTGGTTTTGCTTTGGCCGCAGCTATGCATCATCAAAAATTAGACAAACTTATTGCACATAAAATTTTAACATTAGCAAAAGGGCATTTAGGCCTTTCTAGTTTGTATATTTTTATTACCACTGCGTTTTTATCTATGTGGATGAGTAATACCGCAACAGCAGCTATGATGCTTCCGCTTGCTATAGGTATGTTAGCTTCACTTGATCCGCAAAAAGATAGAAATACTTATGTTTTCATCCTTTTAGGTATAGCTTTTAGTGCGAGTATAGGTGGTATAGGCACCATAGTAGGAACTCCACCAAATGCAATCGTTGCCACTCAATTACACATTACTTTTGCACAATGGTTAAAATACGGAATTCCTATTGTTTTAATTTTCCTACCTGCAATGATTTTAATTTTATACTTTATGTTTAAACCTAAATTTAATCTACAAGTTGATTTACATACTGAAAATATAGAACTTACAAGACCTAGAATCATCACTTTAATAATCTTTTTAGTCGTTGCACTATCTTGGATTTTTAGTGGTAATATCAGTCCTATCATCACAAGTATTTTTGGACACAAAATAGCAAATCTTGATGCGATTATTGCTTTATTGGCTGCTGTTTTAGTATGTGCTTTTAAAGTAATTGATTGGAAAAATATACAAAAAAATACCGATTGGGGTGTATTAATGCTCTTTGGTGGAGGCATCACTCTAAGTGTAGTATTAAGAGATTCTGGCGCTAGTAAAGTAATGGCTGATACTATCATTTCATTTATAGAAAATGGACATTTATTTATTATAGGTTTAATTGTGGCATTTTTTATAGTATTTTTAACTGAATTTACTTCAAATACTGCTTCAGCAGCCTTACTTGTGCCTTTATTTATCTCTATAGCAGATACTTTAGGTGTTCCTGCTTTAGGACTTGCTTTAATCATTGCTATTGGTGCTTCTTGTGCTTTCATGCTACCAGTTGCTACACCACCAAATGCTATAGTTTTTGGTACAGGACATATTAAACAACAAGAAATGGTAAAAGTTGGGATTATATTAAATATCTTTTGCTCAATCGCACTTGCAGTAATTGCATACTTTTTCTGGCTATAATCTTTTAGTCCTTTTGGACTAAAAGATCTTTACACTTTAAAACATAGTTTTTTACATCTTTACTTTTATACAAAGCTTCTCTTATACATACGCCTGCTAAATTTAAATCTTTTAAGTGATTTATAGTTTGGATATTTATCCCACCTATGGCATAAATGGGTATTTTTGAAACTTCTAACAAATCTTTTAAATTTTTTATACCCTTTGGTGTTAAATCAGCCTTACATGAGCTTTCAAATACATGTCCGAAAAAAGTATGATTTACTTTAAACTTATAAGCTAAATCTAATTCTTCTTTAGAATGGACAGAAGTACCCAAAAGCTCAAATTTTTTATAACTTTGTGGGTAATTTTGTAAAATTATTAAGGGAGCATGAAAAAATTGATGATTTAATTTTAAACAAGCTTCATAATGATAATGCAAAAAGCAAATTTTTTGAGTTTTATTAAAAATTTTTAATACTTCTTTGGCTAATTTAGTATATTCTAACTCATCCAAATGTTTTTCTCTAAGCACTAAAGCATCAATACTACTTTGACTTAGTTTTTCAATAAAATTTAAAAAATCTCCTTGGGTATTTTGACTATCGCTAATAGCAATGATTTTTTTATCCCACATAAATACTATCGCTCATTATAGCTTGCAAATTTGCATTTTTTAACATAGCTAAAACCTCATCAACACTACGCATATCACTAATTTGAAACTGATCATCACCTTTTTTATTACCTTGGTGCTCACCTACCCCCACGCTTACACCTGCACTCATTTTAGTAGCTCCAAGTTTAATAACCCCGTCTCTAAATCCTGCTCTTTCACGCGTAGAAATCGTAATACTTGCAAAAGGTAAAAATAATCTATAAGCACATAAAACCTGCAAAAGCCTTGTTTCGCTTACATCTTTTGGATGAATTTTTTTATTATTGATAATAGGTCTTAATCTAGGGATGGATAAAGCTATTTCAGCATGAGGGTGTTTTTGCTGTAAAAAATACGCATGTAAAGCCGTAGCAAAAGCATCTTTTCTAAAATCATCCACGCCAAGTAAAGTTCCAAAAGCAACCCCTCTCATACCTGCTTTTAACGCTCGCTCTTGTGCATGAAAACGATACTCAAATACACTTTTTTCACCTTCAATATGAATTTTAGAATAAGTTTTTTGATTATAAGTTTCTTGATAAACACTTACATATTCACAACCCTTTTCATGAAGCAATGTATACTCATCTACATTCATAGGATAAACTTCAATTCCAACAACCTTAAAATACTCTTTTGCTATCTCACAAGCTTTGGCAAGATATTCTACGCTAGCATATTCCCTGCCCTCACCTGTTAAGAGTAAAATTTCTTCCAAGCCGCTTTTTTTAATCTCTTGCATTTCTTTGTGAATTTCAGCCTCATTTAGCTTAGCTCTTTTAATGTTATTTCCTTTTTGAAACCCACAATAAGTGCATTTGCTATTGCAAAAATTAGAAAGATATAAAGGTGTAAAAAGCGAAATGGAATTTCCAAAATATTTTTGAGTAATCTTGCTTGATTTTTGTGCTAAATCTTCTATAAAATCTTCTGCTGCGCTTGAAAGCAAAGCTTTCAAATCTTCTATGTTAAGATAATCTTTAACTAAAGCTTGTTTTACATCAAAAGCGCTAAATTTACTTTCATCAAAAATTTCAACTTCTTTTAAAACCTTGGTTAAAATTTCACTTTCAATACTTTGCATATGAGGATATTTTTGCATTTTAATCTCTTAAAAAACCACTCAAAGGCGAGCTTGCACTTGGCATGCTTTCATTTGCTATACCTGCTAAATACGCATTATGTCCTGCCTCTATAGCCAAAGCAAAAGCCTTTGCCATTTTTGCTACATCTTTAGCTTGAGCTATGGCGGTATTTGCCATCACTGCACTTACTCCCATTTGCATGGCTTCACAAGCTTGTGCTGGATTTCCTATACCTGCATCTACTATAATAGGTAAGCTAATTTCATTAAGTAAAATTTGTATAAATTCTTTAGTTTTTAAGCCTTTATTGCTTCCTATAGGAGCTCCAAGAGGCATTATAGCAGCAGCTCCCGCATTAGCCATAGCACGCGCTGCATATAAATCAGGATACATATAAACTAAAGGTGTAAAACCCTCACTTGCTAAAAGTTCTACTGCTTTTATACTTTCATAATTATCCGGTAATAAATATTTACTATCGCTAATTACTTCGACCTTAATCATATCTCCACAACCAAGCTCTCTTGCAAGTCTTGCTATACGCAATGCCTCATTAGCATTTCTTGCACCTGAAGTATTTGGTAAAAGCTTAATATGCTTTGGAATAAAATCAAGTATATTTTCTATACCTTTATCATTTACCCTACGCAAAGCTAAGGTGATAATCTCAACTTTTGCTTCTTCAATGGCTGATTTTATAAGCTCAAAAGAAAATTTCCCAGAACCTAAAATAAACCTGGAATTAAACTCATATTTTCCTATTTTTAATTTTTCCATTACTCGCTCGCTAAAAGTTCTAAAACTAAATTTGCTTGATGTCCTGCACAAATATTTACACGCGGTGCCATAAGTCCATTGCCTACCTTTGCCTCGTTTTTTAAATCACCACAAACATAAAAGTTTTTTGCAATTTTTCTTGTTTGTATGCTGTTGCTATCGCCATATCCTGCTAAGCCAGAAGCACAAATTAATGTTTTTTGAGGATAGTATTGGTGAAAATTTTGCGCTAAAAGGGCTTTGTATTTTGCACTATCAAAGGCTTCACAAACTATATCATCATCTGCAAAAAGTTTGGCTATATTTTCTTTTTCTATTTTTAAAACTTGTGCAAATACTTCTATAAAAGGATTAATTTTAGCGATTTGATCTTTTAAAGCTTCAGCCTTAAATTTACCTAAATCTTCCACCATATAAGCTTGACGGTTAAGATTACTTGGCTCAACCACATCAAAATCAATCAAATGAAGCCTACCAATCCCGCTTCTTGCTAAATTTATAGCTATATGCGAACCAAGTCCACCAAGTCCACACACTGCCACACTTGCCTTTTTAAGCTTATCATGAAGTTTTGGAGTATGTCTTGCCCTCATCATCGCATCAAGAGCTTCATATGGTGGTAAAGTATTTTTTTCTATACAAAAAAGCTCATCATTTTCTTTTAGCTCCAAACTTTCTTTTGTTGCAAAACCATTGACTATCCATACATCATTTTCATTTTTACTCACACTTTGAAAAAATTCCAAAGTGTTTTTAAAATGCGTGTCTATCATACTACCATTAAATTTAATTCTCATCAACCACCACCTACAAAAGTAACAATCTCTACTTTATCATTTTCTTTTAAAATCAAATTTTCAAATTTATCCCTTGGGATAATTTCTCCGTTTAATTCTAAGGCAATAAATTCTATTTTTAATTGCTTTTCTTTAACATAATCCATAAATCTAAGCTCTTTTAACTCAAGCTTTTGCCCATTGATAATCATTTAAAACCTTTATTTATTTTACTTAAAATACTTACTCGCTTGCATTATTATAATTAAATCTTAAAATAATAGCTTCTTTTATCTCTCCAATATCAATAGCATCTTCTAAATTATAACCAAATCTCAAAAGTAAAATTTCCAAATCTTTTTTAAATTTTATTTTTGTAGGTTTATTATGATAGGTCTCATTTCTAGCTTTTCTTATTTGGCTTAGTTTTGTTTTAAGATGTTCTTTGGTGCCAAAACTTGGTAAGACTTGATTTTTATATATTTTTTTATCTTTAAATATATAAGCAAATTCACTCCAATGATCTATTAATATCTCTTCTAAATCAATCAGACAAAAATCATCAAAAATTTGCCAAGTGCTATTATATTCATCTATTTTTCGACATCTCTTTTTAACTTTTTTTAAAAGATTTTTCAAAGCAGGATTAAAAACTTCTTCATTAGATTTAAACCAATCATCATCTAACTTATTATACAAATTTGCTATTTTTACTGCTAAAGTACTTCTTAGAGCATTTTCATAACATTGTAAAAGTAAAAAATTTGCTTGATGATTTTTGCGTCTTTTGGAATAAATTTTCATAATTAGCTCAAACAAATCTTCGCATTTTTGATTTTTTTCTAAAATCTTTTGTGCTTCTTTGCAAGCTCCCCACAAATATCCAAAATGCAAAACATTGATCCCTTTTATCATTCTAAATTTAAAATCACATTTTAATTTAAAATCGATAAATAGCTTTTCTATTTTTTCATAGCTACTTACATCAAGCTCAAAAGACATTTTACTTCCTATTAACTCCATTTTAAAAAATTAATGATATAATTTTAGAAGTTTAGAGGGCTAACTTGCCGGTAGCTGCAAGGTACTCTTAAATGAGAGGCTACTCTAAATTCCTATTGCATCCATGCTTTTCCTAGTTAAAATTCTCTAATAAATCTTTAAAAACTAAATACAATTTTTCAAGCTCTTCTATACTCACTCTTTCATCAATTGCATGAATTCTATCATTGCACACGCCAAATTCTACCACCTTCACGCCAAACTCAGCAAAATATCTCGCATCACTTGTACCACCTTTGGTGTTAAGTTCTGGCACTACTTGAGTGATTTTTTGTACACTCTCATTTAGCTTTTGTACGATTTTAGAGCCACTTTGTGTTAAAAAAGGCTTTGAACTTTGATTTATGCTCAACTCATAATCAAGCCCTTCACAAGTCTTTTCTACATAAGCTTTTACATCTTCTAAGCTAGTTTGTGGAGAATTTCTTACATTAAACATCAATTTTAAATCATTTGGGGTTACATTACACACTTCCATACCACCGCGTATATCAGTAATAACGATTTTAGATGGTGCAAATACCTCATCGCCTGGATCAAGATCAAAACCTGCTAAAAATTTCAAAGCAAAAGCAAAATTATGCACAGGATTAATGCATTTTTGCGGGTATGCCACATGGCCTTGCTTACCTTTGATGAGTAATTTTACATTGATAGAACCACGACGCCCTATTTTAATACTATCTCCAAATTTTTTATCACAGGTTGGCTCAGCAACCACAGCAAAATCAGGTAGCATATCTTTTTCTTGCATAAATTTAAGCACTTCAAGCGTGCCAAATTTAGCCTCGCCTTCTTCATCGCTTGTTAAAATCAGTGAAATTCTTCCTTTGAAATTTTCTACCTCCTTAACTGCACACATAAAAGCAGCCACGCCACTTTTCATATCTTGTGCGCCTCTTGCATAAATAAATCCATCTTTTTCTAAAGGCTCAAAAGGATCACTGCTCCAACCCTCTCCTGCAGGCACTACATCTACATGCCCGCCAAAAGCTAAATGCTCGCCATCATCACTAAATTTTTTAGTCAGCAAAAGATTTTTCACACCTTCTTTTTCTATAAAAAAAGCTTCAAAATCACTTAATTCCACTGCAATATAATTTAATGCTCCATCATCATCTGGGGTGATGGATTTAAATTTGCTCAATTCTTTAAAAATTTCAACTACTTGCATGTTCTATCCTATAAAAGCTTTATACAGCATAGAAAGAGCAAAATACTCTAAAATAAATGCTGAAAAAAGATTAATGTAAAATATATGTTTGTTTTTCACAAGGGCTTTAAATTTAGACACAAAAAACGATAGAGTAAAAATCCAAAACACAATAAAACCAACCAAACCAAAAAGCAAAGCAAAAGAGTTTTTACTCTGCATGCTAAGCCCCGCTACACTCACCCAAAAGCCTATAACATAAGGATTTGTAACATTTAAGAAAAATCCTTTGCTAAAACCTTTTAAAGGATGTGTTTTATTTACCTTGTTAAGATCGACTTTTCTTGTTTTTCTTAGCATTAAGAATACCATAAAACTCAAAAAGAAAAAGCCAAAAACCGCTAGTATTTTATAAAAAAATTCATTATTTGCAAAGCTTAAAAGCCCAAGATTAATCAAAATCAAAAAAAATATATCAGCACTTAAAGCACCGAGCCCAACGCAAAAAGCATTTTTAAAAGAAGACAAAGCAGTATTTAAGATCAAAATATTCACAGGTCCAAAAGGCACAGACACACCCATACCTAAAACTATGCCTTGTAAGATTACTTCTAACATTTTGCTTCCAAGAAATTTTCTATATCGGTTTTGATTTTATCAATGGCTGTGCAAACATCTTCTATATAAACTTTAGTAAAATTACTTTCTAAATATTTATCCTCATCAAGATTGTTTAATATACTTTGCTTACATACTCTTGCATACTCTCCCACGGGTAAAACCTGCCCACTTGTGCCTATACATACAAATAAATCGCAATTTTGTAATTTTTCATATAAAATTTTATAATTTGGCGCCATTTCTTCAAACATCACGATATTGTGTCTTATACTTTTGCTTTGACATTTAGGACAAATTTTATCATCACTACTTTCATAGCCTATGTTAAAAATATTTTCACACTCTAAACACCAAAGCTCAGGTAAAAAACCATGCAAATGCACCACTTCTTCACAACCTGCTCGCTCTAATAAATCATCTATATTTTGCGTTAAAATGCTAATTTGTTTTGGAAATTTTTGTTTTAATAAAGCGATGATTTCATGTGCGTGATTTGGCTTAACACTAGCTAACTCTTTTCTTCTTTTATTATAAAATTCCAAAACTTTTTTAGGATTTTTTCTAAAGCCAGTTGCTGAGCAAACTTCCATCACATCATGCTCTTCCCAAAGCCCACCACTAGCTCTAAAAGTCTTTATACCACTTGGAGCAGACAAGCCTGCCCCGCTTAAAATCATCACTTGTTTCATTATTAAACCTTGTTTAAAAGAGTAACAAAAAAATATTAAATTTAAGTTTTATTTTTTAAAGATAGCTTTGATATAATATCCAAAAAGGATAATTATGAAAATAATAATGTATCACTACATAAGAGAAAAAGTAAAAAAAATACCTAATTTTAGATATTTACATATTGAAAATTTTAAAAAACAATTAGATTTTTTTGAAAAAGAATTTGGATTTGTAAACCTTGAAGAATTTTTATTTTTAAAAGAAAATCCATTATTTTGTAATAAATTAAAAAACAAAATTCTATTAACCTTTGATGATGGACTTAAAGATCATTATAATTATGTCTTTAACGAACTTACAAAAAGAAAGCTTTTTGGTATATTTTTTGTTCCTACTCGTATATTTAAACAGAAAAAAGCACTAGATGTTCATAGAATACATTATTTACTTGGAAAAATGGGGGGGGGGATTTTATTAAACACTGCCTATAATATTATAAAACCAAGCATGTTAAAAAGATCTTCTTTAAAACTTTTTAAAAACTATTATCAAGAATTGGATGATGATAAAAGTACAAAAGACTTTAAACTCTTATTTAATTATTTTATAAAACCAGAATATAAAGAAAAAATTTTAGATCAAGTTATTACAAATTTTTGGAATGATGATGAAATTTTTGATAATTTATATTTAAGTAAAAATGAATTGAAAACAATGAGTGATAATGGTATGTTGATAGCTAGCCATAGCTTTACCCATTTAAGCTTTAAAACATTGAACATATATAACCAAAAATATGAGCTAAAATCCTCTATAAATTTTTTAAACTCTTTTATAAAACCACCAATACAAATATTTTCTTATCCCTATGGAGAAAGCACCTCTTATGCAAAAAGATGGCTTAAAAAATATAATTTTGATTTTGCTTTTAGCTCCATACCTTCAAAAGATATTAACTACAAAGACTTAATTAATAATCCTTTTGCTCTTCATAGGTATGATTGCAATGAGTTTATATATGGAAAGGCTAACTATGGTTGAAATCCGTTTTGCAAAATTAGAAGAAGCAAACAAAATAATGGAATTTATAAAAAATCATTGGAATAAAAATCATGTATTTGCCTATAATAAAGAAGTGCTTGATTTTCAGTATTTAGATAAATACAATCAAAGGTATAATATTGTTTTGGGATTAGAAGATAATATTATTCAATCTATATTAGGCTTTACCTTACTTAGTCAATATGATAATAAACTCGAAGCCAACAAAGATTTATGGTTTGGAATTTGGAAAAGCATTAAACCTACATTTGGATTAGTATTAATTAAATTTCTACTAGAAACTTTAACACCAAAATCAATTGGAAATGCTGGATTATCAGAGTATGGTATAAAATATTATAAACTTTTTTTATATGATAAAATAGAACCACTTAAGCATTTTTATATTAAAAATGATAAAAAAAATATTTTTTATATGGCTGATTTTGCAAATTCTCCATCGATATGTAACTTAAAAAATATTAATTTTACATATAAAATTTTAAATGCAGAAGAATTCATAAAATCAAATATTAAATTTAATTTTATACCTTATAAATCCAAAAAATACTTTATAAACAGATACTACAACAACCCTTTTTACAAATATCAATTTTTGGGAATATTTGAAAAATCTACACTAAAATGTATTTTTGTTACAAGAGAAATAAAAATACTTCAAGCAAAATGCATTAGAATAGTTGATTTTATAGGTAATTTTACAGAAAATATTTATAGTCTTTTTCAAGAATTTTTAATACAAAATGATTATGAATATATTGATTTTCTTTGCTATATTAACGATTTTTCAAAAATTACAAATATGGGATTTATAGAAAAAAATAAAGAAGTGATTACAAATTATTTTGAACCTTTTATTAAAGAAAATCAAGATATCTATTTTGCATATAAATGTAATAATAAAAACTATGCATTTTTTAAAGGTGATAGTGATCAAGATAGGATTAATAAATTATAATTTAACCACCTTAGCACCAAAACCACCTTGATTAATCGGAGCATCATTAAAGCTTTTTACACTTTTGTGGGCTTTTAAAAACTCTTTTACCGCAAAAGCTAGTTTTCCTGTGCCTATACCATGATAAACTATCACCTCATCAAAACCCACTATCAAAGCATCAGAGATAAATTTATCTAATCTTTCAAGCGCCTCATCACTTCTTAAGCCGTGTAAATCTAAAGTCATATTTAAAGCACTTGGACGGGTTATATTGACACTTGATTTTACCTTTTGTGTAGGGTTTTGATTGCTTTTTTTAAGAAGCTTTAATGGCACACGCAAACTCAAACCATCGCTTTGAATCATCGCATCGTTTTTTGAAATTGCAGTGATTTTACCTTTGATTTTTTCATAT
This sequence comes from Campylobacter sp. IFREMER_LSEM_CL1085, assembly GCF_025772235.1. Classification (NCBI taxonomy): domain Bacteria; kingdom Pseudomonadati; phylum Campylobacterota; class Epsilonproteobacteria; order Campylobacterales; family Campylobacteraceae; genus Campylobacter; species Campylobacter sp. IFREMER_LSEM_CL1085. The sequence goes on from NZ_JAKMRU010000010.1 coordinate 26,275, forward strand.
TTTACAAAATCCCCAACTCTAAGTTCTTCATTTTGCTCCATACTTGGTAAAACAATACTTTTTTTAAGTTCATTGGCTTTGTTTAAACTTCTTTGTTTTTCTTTAATATCTTTTAGATTTATCGTTTTTTTAGCTTCTTCTATGGCTTTGTGATATTTAAATTCTAAATTAGAAATAAGCTTTTTAAATTCTTGCTCATTTTTTTCTTTTTGATCTTTAAGTGAAAGTAAAATTTCATCTACCTTAGCTTCTTTTTTCTCAAGCTCTTCATTTTTCTTGCGTAAAGAAAGTTCAAGATTGATGTTTTTACTTACCATTTCTTCTAAATTTTCTTTATCTTCTCCATAAAGCTTTTTAGCATTTTGCACTAAATTTGCACTTATGCCATATCTTAAAGCCGTTTCAAATGCATAAGATTTACCTATAGTGCCTTTTAAAAACTCATATTTTGGACGTGATAATTCCTCATCATACAAAGCAGCGATAAGTTCTACTTGTGAATTTTTAGCCAAAAGCATAGCAAGGCGTTTATGGTGGGTTGTAATGATGATTTTATTATCTTGTTCTAAAAGCTTAGAAATAAGCTCAGTATATAAACACGCAGCTTCTTCAAAATCTGTTCCAAGCTCTATCTCATCAACCCCTAATAAAACATTTTTCTTACCTAAAAGCTTAGAAAAATGCAACATTCTTCCTGCAAAAGTAGAAATATCATTTTTTACATTTTGTGGATCTTCTAAAATCACATCAAATTCTTTGAAATTGCCTATTTGGCTTTTTTGTGCGTTAATTTTCATAGGAAGTAAATGCTTTGCAAGTAAAGCTGCGCTTAAAATTCCTTTTAAAAGCATAGACTTACCACCTGCATTTACACCTGTGATGATTAAAACTTTTTTATTAAATTCTATATTAACACTTTTTGCATTTTTTAAAGCCGGATGTGCGAAGTTATATAAGCTTAAATTATTAGAGCTATCAGCTAAAACAAACTCATAATCATGTTTTTTAGCCATCAAAACTCTAGCGCTATAATGGTCAAATAAATCAAAAGCATTATTGATAAATTTCAAAAACATCAAATTTTTATAAAAAATCAAGCTGATTTTTTTAGCATACTCATAAAAAATTTCTTCTTTAGCATCTTTGATTTCATCTATTTGACTTTGGATTTTTTCTACGCTTAAAGGCACCACATAAAACCCACCGCCACTACTTCTACCTATGATTTTTGCTTTTAAGACATGATTAAACCCACCGCGTAAAAGCAAGGCCTCCATACCATTGATAAGATGGATTTGCGTATCAATCAAATATACACTAAGATTTTTAGTATAGGTGAGTTTTTTAAACTCAGCTACCAAGCTTTCTTTTTTTATCTTTAGAGCTAAATTTAGATTAACAAGTCTTTCATCAACACTTTCTTTAATCTCACCCTTTTCATCAAAATACTCAAAAAGCTCTAAAATAGCCTGTGGAATTTCTATTTTTAAAAGCCATTCTTTTAAACTTTCTTCAAATTTTAAACCCTTTAAGTATCTAAAATACATACAGATTTTAATAAATTCAAAGCTTTGACTTAAATGTAAAATTCCTTGCTTGCTAAGATGAGTTAAAGCACTATTTAGCCCTTCTATCATAGGTGGAGGATTAAAATCAATCAGTGAAAGCTCATTGATTCTTTTATAATGAAGCTTACTATCACCTTGTAAAAAAATTTCTTTATCTCTTGCAAAAAGCCCCCTAAAGTCTTCTATATAGCCATCTAAATCTAGCTTTTTAAAAAATTGCTCTTGCATTATTTATCTACCTTGCAATCTTTTATATCAAAAACATAGGCTTTAAATTGTTTATTTTTACCATTTGAAATAAAACTTTGCGTTCCATGTTCAAAGTTAAAATACTCTTTAGTGACATTAATATCTTTGCAAATTAGACTTTGTCCTTGTAAGAATGCATTGAGCGTTTCTTTTTTTAAAATACCACTTCTTGTGGCACTTAACTCAAATTTAATCGCAAAAGCAATCATCAAAATCAACACTAAAATCAAAAGATAATTGCTAATCTTGCCTATTTTTTTACGTAAAAAAACAAAAAAAAGTAAAATCGCAAAAAAAGCTAGGACATATAAAAAAATCTTAAACATACTTGCCCCTGAGCTTTGTGCTTATATCTCCTGCACCAAAACCAATTACCAAGCCATTTTCAATCAACTCATCATCAAGATAAATAGCACTTTCTTCTCTTTTGATTTCTTTTATAAATTTAGCTTTTGGAAAGTATTTTTGCATATTAATCTCTATTTTAGCTTCTCCTGCTGCATACACAGGTAAAATATAAAGCTCATCAACATTTGCTAAAACCTCGCTAAAATACTCTATATTTGCACTTAAACGCGTGTAGCGGTGAGGCTCAAAAATAGCTATGATTTTTTTATATCCAGCTAGCCTTGCATACTCACTTGCTGCTTTAAGTGTTGTTTTGATTTCTGTTGGATGGTGTCCATAATCATCAATCAAAGCCATATTTTCATTTGCAAACAAAATATCAAATCTTTTTTTAATCCCTTGATATTTTAAAAGCTTAGTTTTTAGCTCTTCTATATTTATAAATTCACTCGCAGCCAAAATAGCCAAAGCAGCGTCCATCGCCACATGCTCACCCATACCAAAAACGCTAAATTCGCCTAAATCTTTAAGCGTAAAATAGGTTTTTGGCTTAAAATTTTCCACTTTCATATAAATATTTGTGATATCTTTGCTTGGGTAAAGCTTTTTTGCATTATTTAAATTTAAACTTGACAAAAACTCATCTTCAGCATTAATCACTTGAATTTTAGACAAACGCAAAAAGTCTTCATAAGCTTTGTATAATTTTGAAAGATCATTTCCATAATGATCTAAATGTTCTGCTTCAACATTAGTCACTATAGCTAAATAAGGATTTGAGTTCAAAAAAGAACTGTCACTCTCATCAGCTTCAAAAATAAGATTTTCGCTTTCTTTATAAAGCATATTGGTGCCACTTTCTTTTAGCACTGCACCAATAATAACAGAAGCTTCTATCAAGCTTGCTAAAATGCTTGAAGTCGTGCTTTTACCATGAGCTCCCGCAACCGCAAAAACTCTTTTGTCTTTTAAAATCATAGGCAGGGCTTCTTTTCTTGAAAGCGTTGTGATGTTTTGTTTTTTTGCACTGATTAATTCCTCATTATCTTCTTTGATAGCAGCTGAATACACCACTAAATCCACATCTTTGACATTGTCTTTATGATGAGGAATTTTTATATTTATACCTTCTTTTTCTAATTCTTTTGTGATTTTACTTTCTTTGATATCAGAACCACTAATCTTAAAGTCTTGTTCTTTTAAAAATCTCGCCAAAGCTGAAATTCCAATACCGCCTATACCTATAAAATGAATTTTTTGCATTCTTGCCTCAAATTTTTTGAAAATTTAAGGCAAAATTCTATCATTTGTTTACTAAAAATAAAATATAAAAAGCCCTTAGAGATAAAATCTACTCGCTATTATTTGATGTTTTGAGATTGACTAGTCTATAATTTAATTGCTTTTGAAACAACTCTTTATAATTTTTTGAAAATTTTTTATGATATAAATCTAGCTCAAAAGCCTTATTTGTGTCTTTTATACTAGTATTATTTTCAAAATAATAACCATTATCTCCACTATACACTCCATTTTGATCAATCCAAACAAGCTCATTAAAACCAAATTCTAACTTTTCATTTTTTACAGGTGCTAACATATTTCTTCCTCCTAAACTTAAATATTTTGTATCACTAAGAGTAAGACTATAAAGTGTTGGAAAAATATCTTTATGCGAACCCACACGGCTTTTATCATAATAAATATCATTTTTCAAATACTTTGGAAGATATAAATAAAAAGGTACACTATAAGCAAAAGCTTTTTGGGATTTTATATCCATCTTAATATCTCTAAATCTATGATCACCTGTAGCAACAATAATAATATTTTCTCTCAAACTACTTTCTTTTATGCGATCTAAAAATTTTCCAAATTCATCATTTGCATACGCATAAGCATTTAAAGCACCTATAGAATCACTGATAATAAATTGACTTAATATTTTTTCATCTAAAGCGTTCTCATCGATAAGTTGTGTTCTGCTTTTATGTATATAAGGTCTATGAGTGGAAATACTAAGAGAAATAACAAGCGTAGGATTTTTAGCATTTTCAAATATAGAATATATTTTTTTATACATAAACTCATCAGCTATACCGTATTTATGTTTTGTTTTTCTAGCTTGTGGAAAATCTTGCATAAGTGCATTTTCATCTATAATTTCATCTACACCTTGATTTTTTAAATAATTTCCAAGATTATACCAAGAAGCATTACCGCTATAAACAAAAATTATTTTATACCCTGCATTTTTGTAAATTTGCAAAGGTGTAAAGGCTAATTTTTCTTTTTGATACAATCCGTTTGAAATAATATTTGGACTTAAAAAAAATAAACGATTAAAACTTTCTATAGTATTGTTTGCACTGGATAAAAATCTAGTAAAAATAACATCTTGTTCAAAATGTTTTTTTAAATTTCCCAAAAGATTAGTGTTTTCAGTGCTAAACTCAGCTAAATTTAAACCAAAACTTTCCATGATGTTAATATAAATATGATTTTTAGCATGACTTTGATGTGTCAAAGTAGTATCAAACATAGGAAAAAGTTTTTCTTCTAGTTGATTAAGCTGTTTTATATCTACACTTTTAAATTCTTGTTGATTTTTATACTCTTTATATGCCCAAGAAAAAGCCATCAAGGGATTTGTAGAAATTTCATTAAAAGCTTTTATAGTGCTAAATTCATAACTTGAAGCTCTTAGTGCATTATAAGTAAAATGTCCTCTTAATGCCACAACATAAGCATAAATTAGTAAAATGTTTAATAAAACAAAAAATACTAGCTTTAGCTTAATAGTCTCTAATTTTAAGCTAAGAATTTTAATATTAAGATAAAAACAAAATATACTAAAAATTATAGCTACTAGCAATGCTTTTATGATAGGATAATCAGAAAAGACTATAGATAATATTGCCTTAGTATCATCATCTTTTAAACCAAAAATAAAAATATCAATTTTGCTTGCATAAAGTTGAAAGTAATAATAATGTATAAACGCAGAAATTAAAACAACAAAAGCTATAAAAGCTACATAAAAACTAGAAAGATAAATATAAAATTTAGCGATTACCCCCCCCCGTAGCGTGATATTTTCTATCTTTAAAAACCAAACTTATATAAGAAAATAAACCACACAAAAATAGAGGTAAAAAAATGGCACTAAAGGTTCTCATATCATGACCTAGTCCATACACATATACCATTAAGCTATTTTCACTTTCATTAGTTAAATTTTTTATCATCAAAAACCTAACTAAAGCAAAAATTCCCATAAAAATAAAACTAAAAGAAAGAATTTGTAATAAAATTTTTCTCATTATACTCCTTTAATAATATTTTCTTGTTAAAAAGATTATTCTTCGTAATTTTTTATAAGCTTATCAAAACCCCATAAATTTCTAGCTTCATTTGCCTTACTAACTTCCACTACAAGCATTTCTTCTTGATCGCCAAGTTGCTCTTGCACTTCGCCAAAAGCATTAATAAAAAAGCTATCTCCATAAAATTTCCACTCATTTTCTTGCTTTAAATTACCTATACGATTAACCCTTAAAATGCTTGTTGAGTTTAAAAAGGCTCTTGTTTTTAAAAGTTCTAGCCATCTTTGATTACTTTCAAAGGTGCTAGCTGTGGGAATGATGACTAAGTCTATCTTTTTTTTCATGATCATTTGCCAAAAGATATCAAAATGTGCCTCAAAGCCAAAAAGCAAAGCACATTTTAAGCCCTCATGTGTGAAAGTAAAAAGTTTAAGCTTATCAGCTTTTTTATTGTTAAAAAATTTTTCTTCATTCCAGTGTGCATAAGGCATTAAAATTTGTTGCTCATACACTTTTACATTTTGTGGACCTACTTTTAAGCATAGTTTTTTTAAACCATCATTTTCAACACTTATGAAAGGTGCAATAATATTTAAATCATATTTTTTAGCAAGTTTTATCAAGCTTGCTTTTTTGCTTTGACTTTGTTCTTTGATCATGCTTTTTGGCATAGTTTTTAGCTCACTAAAAAAGCTATTTAAAACATACTCGCCCAAAACCACCAAATTCGCACCACTTTCCTTAGCAGCTTTTAGATAATAATCAAGCCTTGATTCACTCAAAGCCAAAGTGGGAAATTGTAAAGCTACAACACTACTCATCTACTTGCTCGATTTCCAATTTAGCATTTTCAAGCATAGTTCTTGCTTGCTTGATACTTTTTAAACCTTCTTTATAAATTTCTACGCAAGTTTTAAGGTCCAAATCTTTATCATTAAGTTTTTCCAAAGAAAGCTCGGCTTGTTTGATATGATCTTCAAATTCCATTAATTACTCACCTTATAATTTGGTGCTTCAGCAGTGATAGTTACATCATGCACATGGCTTTCTTTTAATCCTGCTGCTGTGATTTCTACAAATTCAGCTCTTTCTTGGAAAGCTTTGATATCTACTGCACCTACATAACCCATAGAAGATCTAAGCCCACCTAAAAGTTGATGTACTACACTTTTTATACTTCCTACATAAGGCACCCTACCTTCAATACCTTCAGGTACAAGTTTATCTTGAGCTGTACCTTCTTGGAAATATCTATCTGAACTACCTTTTTGCATAGCACCTAAGCTTCCCATGCCACGATAACTCTTATATTGTCTTCCTTGATAAGTAAATAACTCACCTGGACTCTCATCAGTTCCTGCCAAAAGTGAACCTATCATCACACTACTTGCTCCTGCTGCGATAGCTTTTGCAATATCGCCTGAGTATTTTATACCCCCATCAGCGATTACTGGCACGCTGTATTTACTCGCTTCTATTGCACATTCATCTATAGCTGAAATTTGAGGTACACCCACACCTGAAACAATGCGTGTGGTGCAAATACTACCAGGTCCTATACCTATCTTAACAGCGTCTGCACCTGCTTCACATAGATCTTTAACCGCTTTAGCACTTGCAACATTTCCTACTATCACATCTACATTAAATTCAGCCTTAATTGCTTTTAATGTATCAATAATCCCTTTAGAATGTCCATGCGCACTATCCATTACTATAACATCAACTTCAGCTTCTACTAAAGCCTTTACGCGATCAAGCTGACCCACACCCACGGCTGCAGCCACTCTTAATCTTCCATAGGCGTCTTTATTTGAATTTGGATATTCTTTGCGTTTTTTCAAATCTTTTATAGTGATTAAACCTTCTAAGCGATTATTTTCATCTACGATTGGAAGTTTTTCTACTTTATTAGTAGAGAAAATCCTTTCTGCATCATCTAAAGTAGAGCCTTTTTTAGCAGTGATTAAAGGCATTTTTGTCATTACATTTTCTACTAAATTATCAAAGTTAGTTTCAAATCTTAAATCGCGATTAGTTAAAATTCCTATTAAAATTTTATTCTCATCTACCACAGGAACGCCTGAAATTCTATATTCAGCCATGAGTTCTAGCGCTTCTTTAACACTTGCTTTAGGCCCTATATAAATAGGATCCATAATCACGCCACTTTCACTTTTTTTAACTCTTTTTATCTCTCTAACTTGTGAAGCTATGTCCATATTTTTATGGATTACCCCTATGCCACCAAGCCTTGCCATTATAATAGCTGCTCTATGTTCAGTAACTGTATCCATAGCAGCTGAAATCAAAGGCATATTTAAGGTGATATTTTTTGTAAGTCTTGTTTTAATATCTACTTCTTTAGGTAAAACCTCAGAATATTGAGGGACTAGTAAAACATCTTCAAAAGTCAAAGCGCGTTTTATGATTTTCATAATTTTTCCTTTATTTGTTTTTGATAATTTCTTCCAAGCTCAAAGCACCATCTAATAAAGTTTGCTCATCATAAGCTTTACATATAAGTTGAGCAGAAATACTAAGTCCATTTTCATTTTTTCCTACTGGCACACTAATGCCACCAAGTCCTGCTAAATTCACTGAAATAGTAAATACATCTTCTAAATACATTTGCACTGGAGTTTTTATATCGTTAAAACCAAAAGCAACGCTTGGAGCAACTGGCATAAAAATCAAATCACAATCGTTTAAAATTTCTTCATATTTTTGCTTGATAAATCTTCTAGCCTTTTGTGCTTTGATGTAGTATGCATCATAATAGCCACTACTTAAAACAAAGGTTCCTAGTAAAATTCTTCTTTTTACTTCCTCACCAAAACCTTCACTTCTGCTATTTACATACATTTGACTAAGATTGTCACATTTTTCACTTCTTCTACCATATCTTACACCATCATAACGGCTTAAATTTGCACTTGCTTCAGCTGCTGCTATGATATAATAAGCCGCAACATCAAATGTAGAATCCATTAAGTCTTTATAAACAATCTCATGGCCATTTGCTTTTAACATATCTATAGTTTTTAATAAGGCTTGTTTTACATCATCATTAGTTTGTTCTATATAGTTTTTAATCACAGCTATTTTTAGCTTTTTATTTGCATTTAGCTTTGGCGTAGTTGGTTCAAAAGCTATGTTTACACTTGTGCTATCTTTTTCATCATAGCCTGCAATAGCATCATATAAAATTGCAGCATCTTCAACATTTTGCGTTAAAACTCCTATTTGATCAAGGCTTGAAGAATACGCTGCTAAACCATACCTGCTAACTCTTCCATAACTTGGCTTAAACCCAACACAACCACAAAAAGCAGCAGGTTGCCTTACTGAACCACCTGTATCTGAACCCAAACTTGCTAAAGCTATCCCTGCAGCAACCGCAGCAGCACTCCCCCCACTACTTCCACCTGGAACTTTAGTATTATCAAGCGGATTTAAAGTCTTACCATAAAAAGAAGTTGCACTTGTACTTCCCATAGCAAACTCATCCATATTACATCTTCCAAATGGAGTAAAATTATTTTTGCGTAAATTTACAATAGCGCTTGCATCATAAGGAGCCACATAGCCTTGTAAAATTTTAGAGCCACAAGTTAATTCCCAATCTTTTACACTAATATTATCTTTTATAGCTACTGGTACGCCAGTACCTGAAGTGCTTAAGTCTTTATTTAAAAACTGCTCTACATAAGCACCTAAATGCTTTTGCTGATGTGCTTTTTCATTTAATTCTTTTTTTAGATTTTCTAATTCTTCATTTGAAAATTTCAAAGCTTCTTTTAAAGTTACCATTATTTATCCTTAAATTTTTTAACCAAATAAAACAAAAAAAGCGTGATAAATAAAAAGCTCAATAAAGTAATCACTACCACGCTAAAAGGTAAAGCTTGCTCAAACATTTTTTGCTTTTTCCACACTATTACATCTTGGACATAAACATTCTTCTTCTTTTGCTAAAAATTTCCAACATCTTGGACACTTGTGCAATAAAGAACGCACGATTTTAAAACTATGATCATCTATTTTAAACTCACTCAAAGCTTCTTTATCATCTAAGCTTTCTATAGAGCTTACCATAAACCAATCAGCTACTTCTTCAATATCTTCACTCAAAAGCTCATTTGCACTTGTTTGCAAGCTTAACTCTAAGGTTGATTTGATGATTTTGTCTTTTTTTAATACATCTACAAGCTCAAAGAATTTTTCTCTTGATTTTATAAATAAATCATCTTCGATTTTATACTCATAATCAAAGCCATTTTTTAATACCAAATCAAACACATCTTTAGCATTTTCTTTAATAGCCACATTTGCATGTTCTAAAGCTTCATCTATAGTGTAAGTTAAACTTGGAGCTAAAAGCGCAAAAAGCTTTCTAGCTATTAGCACCATAGCACTTTGCGCGCTTACTCTCTTTGTATCATCTTTTGCATTACAATACAATCTATCTTTGCACACATCTAAGTAAATTCCACTTAAATCCGCACTTAAGAAATTTAAAAGCACACTAAAGCCTTTTGCAAACTCATATTTTTCAAAAGCAGCTTCACATGCTTCAAAAGCAACTTTTGCACGCATTAAAATCCACTTATCTAAAAGTGTGAAATTTTTTGTTTCTAAAAATTCCATATCATTAGTATTTGCAAGTAAAAATCTTATAGTATTTCTTATCTTTCTATACTGCTCGCTTACTTGTTTTAAGATATTGTCTGAAATTTTTAAGTCCGTTGAATAATCACTAAGCATTATCCAAAGTCTTAAAATTTCTACCCCATAATTTTTAGCTACATTTTGAGGTAAAATCACATTACCCTTAGATTTACTCATTTTTTGACCCTTTTCATCTACGGTAAAGCCATGAGTAAGTATGTTTTTATATGGGGTTTTGTGATTGATCGCGGTAGAAATTAAAAGTGAGCTTTGAAACCATCCACGGTGCTGGTCACTTCCTTCAAGATACATTGAAGCTTGATATTCTCCTGCATCATATCTTGCTGAGTTTAATACTGCTTCCCAAGTGCTACCACTATCAAACCAAACATCTAAAATATCATAAACTTTTTCTAAATTATTTGGATCATATTTGCTATTTGGCGGTAATAAATCTTTTATTTCTAAATCCCACCACGCATCAGCTCCATTTGCTTCAAAAATTCCCACCAAATGATCTAAAACATCATCATCAAAAATCACTTCTTTGGTGTTTTTATCTCTAAAAAATGCGATAGGCACACCCCAATCTCTTTGTCTTGATATACACCAATCAGGGCGATTTTCTATCATAGAACTAAGTCTTTTTATCCCACTTTCTGGGTAAAATTTCACATTATTTAATTGCTCTAGTGCTAGTTCTCTTAAAGATTTTCCATCTAATTTTTTCTCATCCATTAAGATAAACCATTGTTTTGTGGCTCTATAAATAACCGGTTTATGTGTTCTCCAACAAAATGGATAAGAATGTATAAATTTAGAACTCTCAAGTAAAGCTTCGCCAAGCAATTCTAAAATACGCTCATTTGCTTTAAAAATATGAAGTCCTATAAACTCATTTAATAAATGCTCTGGCAAAAGCCCTTTAGCTCTTAGTGTTTCATCATAACACCCACCATCATCTACTGGCATAATCACTTCAATGCCATATTTTAAGCACGCATAATAATCATCCTCACCATGACCTGGTGCAGTATGTACAAGCCCTGTTCCACCTTCCATTAAAACATGATCGCCTAAAATAAGAGTGGATTTTCTTTGATTGAGTGGATTAATAGCACTTAAATTTTCAAATTCAACACCTAAAAGTTCTTTTTGAATTTTTCCTTGAGTGAAGTTTTTATTAATCATATTTTCAAGCAAGGCTTTAGCAAAAATATAACCTTCTTCAGTGATAACATATTTTTCATTTGGATTTAAAGATATAGCTTGATTTGCCGGTAAAGTCCAAGGCGTGGTAGTCCAAATGACTGCTTTAGCTTTTTTTACACCTAGCTTTTCAAGGGAAGTTTTATCAAGCTCAAAAGCTACAAAAATAGAATAATCTTCTTTGTCTTCATACTCTACTTCAGCTTCTGCTAATGCACTCTTAGCAGCCCAACTCCAAAAAACAGGCTTACTTCTTTCTAGCAAAAGTCCTTTTTTAGCGATTTTACATAAAGCTTTGTAAATATCTGCCTCAAAAGCATTTTTCATAGTCAAGTATGGCTCATCCCAATCAGCAATCACACCCAAAGACTTAAATTCATCTCTTTGGATATTTACAAATTCTCTCGCATGCTCTCTACAAAACTCACGAATTTCTTTTTTGCTTAAACTTTGCTTTTTATCTTTAAGTTTAACTTCAACTTGCTGTTCTATCGGTAAACCATGACAATCCCAACCAGGAGTAAAACGCACTTTTTTACCTTGAAAATAATGCATTTTAATGATGATATCTTTTAAAATTTTATTTAAAGCATGGCCAATATGCAAATGTCCATTAGCATAAGGAGGGCCATCATGTAAAGTAAAACTCTCGCTTATTCCTTGTCTTTTTTGTTTCATTTTTTCATAAGCATAGTTGTTTTCAAACCACTTGCTAAAACGCTTAGGCTCAAGCTCTGCTAAATTTGCACGCATTGCAAAAGTCGTATTTGGAAGCAATAGCGTATCTTTATAATCCATATAATCCACCTTGAAAAATTTAAAAATAGTAAATTCTACTTAAAATACTTTTAATTTGCACTTATTTTTTTGTTATAATCGCAATAAAAAAAGGAAAATCATGAAACATCTCATCATCATTATAGGCAATGAAATTATTATTAATGAAAATTATATGCGTTATATACAAGAAGAATACAAAAAGCAGTTTTTAGAACTTCATGAGTTAAAATTTATAAACAAACCTGATAAAGAACTTCCTTTTTTACTTGAAAAACTTTCTAAAGAATATAGCTATATAACCATTTTTAGCATTAGCGAATACTACGCAACCATAGCTAAAATCATAGCAACCTTAAATGATGATGTTTTAATCTTAGAAAATGATACCCTAGTACCTTCAAAAGCTTTGCGTGAAAAAAATTCCTTTTTAAGTTCTTTTGAGCAATGCCATATTAATTTATTAAACATAAATATAGAGCAAAAATTGCCTTTGATTTTGCAAAATCCTGAACTTGACTATGCGTATTTTTGTCTTTTAGATATAGATGAAATGAGTGCAAATATCTTACTTAGCACACTTACTACTTCTTTTGAAATTCAAACTTGCTCAAGTGCATTATTAGATAATCTCATTTGCATTAGAGCAAGCGCTAGTCAATATGGAAAACTAGAAGGCTTTTTAAAAGGGGTTTTCAAACTTTTTGCAGGAAAAGTATTTTTAGGAAACGATCCTATTAAATTTATAGCCAAAAAACTTTTAGAAAAAAACTTAAAAATTTCCTTTGCAGAAAGTTGTACTGCAGGACTTTGTGCTTCAAAATTTGCTGAAAATTCAGGAATTTCTAATGTGTTTGAGGGTTCTTTGATCACTTATTCTAATCGTTTAAAAAATTCTTGGCTTGGGGTGAGCAATGATACTTTAGAAAGTGTTGGGGAATATTCTGATCGTTGTATTTATTTTATGTTAAAAGGGGTTTTTAAAACCACAAATTGTGATTTTGCTTTAGCGCTTAGTGGGGTAGCTGGAGAAGAGAATGATAAAAACACCAAAGCAGGTACCATCTACATAGGAACTATGTATAAAGATGGAACCTTTTTACAAGAATGCATTCATATACAAGGCAATAGAAACTATACAAGAGAGCAAGCTAGTTTGGCTGCATATTGTTTAATGCTTAGATTAAAACCTGAAATTTTCTTTGGTGTTTAATTATAAAAGCGGTGTAGTTAAAAATACACCCCTCCACTTAAATACAATTTCATTCTATGTTCATCATCATATTTATACTGATGAACTGCTCTTGCTGCATCAAGCTTTATATAATACTCATTAGCTTTATTATAAAGTATTTGTAAGCCTACTGCATCTAAAAAATGCTCATCTGCTAATCTATCCCCTGAAGCTTTTTCATACCAAGCATAACCTACATCATAAAAGGGAGTAAAATAAAAATTAGTATTTGGTATATTTATTCTTATACCAAAGTTAGCTACTATGGTATTATCTCCATCTCCTTCTCCATTATCATAAGCTCTTACTCCATAAGCTCCACCTAAAGATGAACTTTCAGAAGAATCTAATTCAAAATTCCCTAATACCTTTTGATAATTTATATTTAAAGTATGCGTAATGTATTCATTAATACTATAATAATTATTCAAACTAGCATTGAGTTTTCTAAACCAACCAAAGCCATTACTTTCATTTTTAAAATAATTATCTTCTATAAAAAGTCCATCATCATTAACCTTACCTATACTTATCTTAACACTATAACTTAAAGTATTATTCTCAAAGCCTCTAAATAAACCTTCTAAACCTATACTACCTACATTAGAATTTTTATTTGCTATATATGAAAATGGTGTATAAGCGAAAGCTTTATCATTTAAAGTTTTATGATAAATACTAGAAGTAAAGTATAAAGATGAATTAGTATTAATCCATACAGGATAAGAAAAGTCTATACCTATACTTTTTGAAATTCCACTAAAGCCAACTTCTTGATAATCTCCGCCTAAAGAATAATTTCCTTTTGATACACTTGGAGTAATTTTTAAATTTCCTAAAAAGAAAGTATAACTAGCTCCATAGTTAATTTGTTTTTCATTGCTTGATTGTAAGTAAAAATTATAATAATCTCCCATATTAAATATAGAATTAAATCCCATACTAATACCAGCTCTAATATCCCCTGCACTTTTAATACCATAATTATCAGCATATAATAATACATTAGCCTTAGTATCAGGAACTACTTCTATAACTATATCAGTTTCTCCTACATTCTCTCCTGCTTGTAAGCCTGCTAGGGTTTGAATGCCATACATTTCATTGACTTTATACACACTATCTTCTATTAATTTGGTAGAGATGATTTTACCTTTGATTCTTTCATTAAGCTTACTTTCAATAAAATAATCTTTTATAGTAGTTTTATTCTTTATTATATACTTACCTAATGTTCCCAAAGCTATGTTTATTTGCACACTATCTTCAAATTCTTGTTGGGGTACATAAGCTGTTGCAGCAGGATAGCCATTAACTTGGAAATAATAAGCAATGATATTAGATATATCTTGTAAATCTTGCAAACTAAATTTTCTAGTGCTAAACTCGCTAATGAGTATTTGTAAATCTTCTTCTTTAATACCTAGCTTTTCAAAGCTAGTGTTTTCATTAGTGATAACAAATTTGTATTTGGTTATTACTTGTTTAGTGGTGGTAGTATTAGTTTGATTACTTGAGTTAGTAGAGTTGTTATTAGAATTATTGTTTGTTTGATTATTTATACTAGAGTTAGTGTTAGCTTTGTCATTGTTTGTGTTAGTGTTAGTTTGGTTATTTAGGTTGGTAGTGTTGTTATTAGTTTGATTGTTAGTTTCCTCATTAGTTTCATCTTCTTGATTTAGTTTTTCTTTTAAGGCTTTCTTTTTTTCTTCAAAGTCTTTTTTAGCTTCTTGAGCTTTTTTATAATCATCTTTGGTTTTTAGATTTTCTTTGATAGCTTTGTTTTGAGGGAGGTTTCTATCAGGAGATAATTCTATAACCTTTTCTATATCATTTTTAGCTATGATAATACTTCCATTATTAGCATAGACTAAAGAGCTAATTGCTATAATACAAAGAGAGAGTTTTTTCATGATTTTACCTTAATTTATAATAACACTTGATTTAGATTAATTGTAATTTAAGAATTGATCAATAGTAAATTTCAATAATATCTACAACTATAAATACTAGGATAACCTAGTATTTATATTTTATATATCACTTACTACACAAGGATTCATAGTTTTAAATCCATCATTAACTATGCAAGTTACTGCTCTTTTTCTCGTGACAGCCTTATCTACATCTTTTTCTTTTCTAATTTTTTTTATCACAAGTCCACCATCTGATTTCAAATTATCGCTAGTTGATAAATAAATATTATTTTCTATAAAAGGTAAATCTTTTTTAGATTTTTCTTTTTTCACTGGAGTGCTTGGTTGAAGTTCTGTCCACGGAATTTCTTTTTTCACTGGAGTGCTTGGTTGAAGTTCTGTCCACGGAATTTCTTTTTTCGCGTGTTGCAATGCAAGCTGTGCTAATTTTGGCGTATATATATCTTGCTTAACATCTCCTATTATTTCAAAACCTCCTTTTGAAATAGTATATTCTATTTTATTTTTTATAGGGCTAATATCCAATTGAGAAACAATATCTTTTTGTTGCTGATTTAATCTGCTAATATTTTCTGCCAAAATATTGATTTTTTTGAAATCAATATTTTCACTACTAGCTAAAGCATTATATTCTCTTTCATTTTCTTGAATTTTTGTTTTTATTTCTTGTAGTTGATTTGTTAGTATTATAGATTTATCAAGAAAATCTTTCAAATCTTTCTTTAATAAAGCGAATATAAAATCTTTTTTAGAAATCACATTAGCAGTATTATCTAACAATTTTTCAAAAGTTTCATTTTGATAAATTTTTTCTTTATTAGCACCCTTTAAACCATTTTCTTGATAAGCATCTATAAATTCCAAACTCTGAACTATCTTCAAAGCTTCTTCTTTATTGTTTTCATTATCTTTTAAAAAATACTTAGACACAAAATCAATTTTCTCATCTTCACTCATCTGTTTATAATCTTTTTCTTTAAGCATATCATCTAGCGAGCTAATATAAAATTTATAATATTGACTTGCAATATCATTAATAGCATAATTTTCAATACTACTTTGAAAAGAATCATCTTTGAAAAGCATAGCTTCTTTGTTTAAAATAGCATTTAAATCTAATTCTAAAGCTTCTTTAAGTTCATCTTTTTTCTCATTTAAAGCAAAAGTAAGATAATTATGATTGTCTTTTAAAAATTGCTTATTAGAGTATTCTAACAATTTTTGTTTATATTCTTTATAAGCTTGCGTTTGATCGCTGTATTCTCTCACACTAAATTTTATATGCGGAGAATGCTTTCCTTGTAAAAAATTTTTAGGCGCCCACATAAAAATATTTTCATGGGTTTTTTGATTTTTATCATTTGCTCCAATATCAAAATACCCAGTTACTGCAATTTTTTCTAATTGAAATGCTGTGATTTTTGATTGAGGTGTATAAAAAATATAAATATTATAAAAATCATCAAAAGGATTATACATACCTACAAAGCCAGTTGCTATTGTTGCTCCATCTTTATTATGTCCTGTTCCTTCAGCAATAATTTCTCCAATATTATTTAAAATAATATTGTGAAAGTAATTCGACCCAGATATTGCCGTAAAACCAGAAGAATAGCTAAGTTCAGCTTTGTCTTTGGATATACTTTGAATTGTTTTTATATTATTTAAAGTTATACCGGCAAAATAATTTCCACTAGCACTTGCAGCAAATCCACTAGCAAAAGAATCATCCTGCTCAAAATCATGAGAGCTGTTTAAATAATGATCATATGTTCCTTTGTTATAAGATTGAATCAATCCTATATCATTTAAAGAAATATCTGTAAAGCTATTATAAGTTGGAGTTTCGTTTTTTTTGTATACATTTATAATCTCTCCGACAAATCCTCCTGATTTAGCACTTGCTTTATCCGTTACCGCACCTATATAACCAATATGATTTAAAAAAATATTATTAAAATCATATCTAGAATTTTGACTCAATTGGGAGGAATAAACAGCTCCACTAAATCCGCCTACTCTTGAAGTTTGTATTCCTTCTGCCTGAATACCGTTTATATTTAAAATTGTAATATTTTTAAATTTACTACCTTTTATTATCATAGGTAGAGAATCGAAATTAGCTACATCAACAATATCCCCAACAAAACCTCCAACATAAGCATAATCTTTACCATTGCCTATAATTTCATTGATATTTTTTAAAACAATGTCTTCAACTTTAGCATCTTGCTCTATAAGTCCGACAACACCACCTGTATAAAGAATAGAATTTGTCGTATTTGCTTTAACATTACCATTCATATAATCTACATTGAAATTCTTTATATTAGCCCCATTACTTAAATTTCCAAAAATACCAACATAATTTTTATTGTTAGCCTCTATATTAACATTTTTTAAAGTAAATCCTTGGCCATCAAATGTTTTAGTAAAAGGATTTTTATTATCACCAATCATCATAGAAGTACAACCAAGACCATCTATACAATAATTAGCATAGTTTTGCCAATCTTTTCCTTCTTTGCCTTTGCCTTGATTGCCTTTAAAATTTATATTATTAGTAAGTCTATATTCGATATTTTTGTTAAAATCACTTTTATTTTCATTCCATCCTTTAGCAAAATGCCACCAATCCACATCAGAACTTATACCTATAAATTTATTATTTAAAAATTTTTCATTATTATGCTTTACTTCTATTTTGTTTCCAGTTTCATTTAAAGCATTATCATAATCTTGTTGTTCATAATTAAAATCCTTAAACGAAGATGGATTGTAATAATATCCCGTAGCACCTAAATATAAAGAACCTTTATCTTTAGCAGTTATATGCAACTTATCTGTATTATTTAAGGTAGCAATATCAGCATGAGTTTCATTCCCAACTAAATATATATTTGTTTTTTTACCTTTATCTAAAGCTACAATTTGATTAAAAGTTTTACTTTTAATATCAAAAGTTCCATATAATAAAACCTTATTCCCTATAAGTAATACATTATTAGCATTAATATTACCCATATTAACTACATTGCCTGCTTTTTGTGGTTTAAACACCGGTGAAAAAGTTAATCCATCATCAAATTTTTGCATCTTTGCAAACTTTTGTATATCCTCATCACTCATAGACGAAGTCGAAGCCACAAAGCGATTAGCATTGATAGTTCCTGTTTTAGTAATGATTACTCCATTAGGATTGATTAAAAAGACATTATTACCTTTTGCATTTAATACACCTTCTATGGTAGATTTACTTGTCCCATGAGCAATGTTTAGGTAGTTTTTATTGCTTCCATTAAAATTTACACTTTCACCTTTGCCTATGCTAAAGCCACCACCCCATTGTATGACTGAATTTGTTCCATGTCCATTAATATTTAAGGTATTGTCATTTGGTTTGTTTATAGTTCCACTAGTCCCATGAGTAAATTTACCTCCACTAGGTAAAGCCATTAGTGGAGAAAATAGCATTGATACTGTTATGCCTGAGAGTATGATGTGATTTGATAATTTTTTCATGTTGGCTCCTTTTTGTGTATTATTTTTTTAATTTAAATTCACTACTATGCTTTTTGCATCTTTACTTACACTTAGAGTGTATTTAGCTTTTTGAACTTTTGCTTTAATATTTTTATGTAAGCTTTGATTGTTTTTAGTAATAGTTTCTAATAAGCTTTGTAAGTCTTTTTGATTTAAGTGTTTATTATTTGCATCTACAAAGCCTTTTTCACTTTGCATTAAAATAAAGCTTTTATTTTTTACATTATTGTTTGTATATACATTAATAGAACTATCTTTAGAAAGATTAATCACTTCTTTAGCACTTAAATAAGCTTTAGTATCATCTTTTAAGATAAAGCTATAATGATCAAAGTTATTAATAGTATTTGCTTTTATATTTGTATTTAATATTAAATGATTATTAGTACCACTTTTATGCATTAGAGCTTTTGATACAAAGTTATTATCTTTTTTAGTTTGTAAAAAGCTTCCTGCTAATACTTCTATATTGGTATTGTTAAAAATATTAGTATTACCACTTAAGTATAAAGTATTATTATAGCTTTTATCATTTTCACTATATACTCCAGAAGCGCTTATAAATATAGCTTTGTTGTTTTTATACTCATCTATATTTAAATTATTTATATGAGTATAATTATCATGAGTATTCTTAGCTATACCTGCACTAATTATTATTTCCCCTTCTCTTTTATCAGAAGCTGTACCTAGGGCTAAATTATCAAAGATAAAAGTATTATTAGCACTTTCATTTTTTGCATTAATAATATATACATTAGAACTAGCTGCACTTGAATAATCTTTAATATTTAAAGTATTATCATTAGCATTTTCATTAGCTCTTAAAATGATTTTAGAACCTTTATCTATATTAGAAGCATTGGATAAAGATTGCACCATATTATATTTTATAGTGTTTTTTTCTAAATTATCAGCTTCTATAATAGCAGTTAGGTTTCTACCTGATTTTACATTATCTAAAACTATACTATTAGCATTAGCACTACTTGCATAATATTTACCATCTTCAGACATAACTGCATATAAAAACATAGGAATATCAGAATTAGAATTACTGATATTAATACTATTATTATTTGCTTTAGAACTTAGAGTTTGTGCAGCAATAATATTAATCTTATCATATCTTTTTTTATCTGTTACTCCTTGAGTAATACTTCCTTCTATATTTATACTATTTCTACTAGCTCCTTTAGTAGCTACTCCGCCATAAAGATTGATTTCATCTTTACCGGTAAAATTAAAATTGATTTCAAATGGCTTTTTCAAATTCATATAAATAACATTATCATTAGCCATACCATTATTAGTTATACCTGCATAAAAGTCTAAGAGTGCTTTTACTTCTATATTGGTATTTAATGCTAATAAGGTTTGTAAATCCTTAATAATAATAACATTTCTATATGCATTACCTTCTATAATCCTACCCCCATAAACTGCTCCTACTAAAATAGCATTGTATGCTAATGGAGTATTTTTAGTATCCACTCTTAAATCTAGTTTTAAATCATTAATAATTACACTATTATTGCTTACTTCATAGCTTTGATTGTTATTTACATCTACAAAAGCTCCTCCTAAGTGAGTAGCAGCTGATGTTGAATAAGCTCCACTTGGACCATGGACTAATAAAGAAGCTCCATCTATAATAACCTTATTATTTTTAGCATTGCCATTATAAGTATAAGCTCCCACTACATGAGTCATTCTCTCATCAAAAATATTATCCCCTAAAGTGCTTTGTTTATAAGGGGTAGTATGAAAGTCTATCTTAGAGCCGCTATTTAAAATAACAGTATTGTTATTAGTATTAGCATCAACCCCAAAAGCACCTAAGATATAAGGAGCACCATTTAAAGGTAAGGTATAGGTGTTTTCAACACCCATATCCACATAGGCATCTTTTAAGAAATTTAAAGTATTATTACTTGCTTCACCTTTTCTTGCTATGGCTGGAGTGATTAAAAAATTATATTTATTATCTAAGCCACTAGCTTTAGGATTAATTACCTCTTTATCGGTAGGTTTTAAATAATATACTGAAGATAATTCCCCTGCTTTTAATACTAAGGTATTATTATTTGCTTTTGCATTAAAGGTATAGGCTGAAACTAAAAAAGGTATATAGCTTAATTGATTTAAAGCGGTATTAACCGAACTAAAACTATGAAAACCATTAACTACAAAAATATCTTCTTTAATACTTGGAGTAAGTATATGCTGTCTAAAGGCTAATTTATTTAAATTCAAATGAGCCTTATCTTTAGGATTATCATAAATTAAAGTAATATTTGAAAGGTTTTTATTGCTAGCCATTTGACCATAGAAGTTTTTACCACTTAAGAGTTTATATGTGTCAAGATTATAATCATAAACATCATTATTATTAAATTTGTGCTGTTTAATAATATAAGCATTAGAAGTTTTATCATAATTTGCCTGGGTGGCAGCTTCTAAAGAGTTTAAGGAAAATATAGTGAGTAAGAAAAATTTTAATATCATGCAATATTTTCTCAAAATATGACTGAACAATATCCCCCCCCCCTAAGGTTTAAATTAAAAAATAATCTTTTCATGGTATTTAAAATACCTCCTAGAAATTTTATATTTTCATAAAAAAGTTATACTACTGCTATGCATATAAATTTAAGCTTAAATTAAGAATAAGATATAAAATATCTCATTTTGAAAAAAATTATCAAAATGCTTGTTTATAGGCTTTTAGGTTAATTATTTTAATTGGGTATTTTTGTAACATACCAAACAATCAACATACAGCCTATCAATAACATTAACAATATATTTGCATTTTGAGTACATAAAAAATCACTTAAAAAAAATAATTGCAAATTTTATTTTTTAATTAAAAATAAACTTAAAAAAGTTAGCAGTAGTTATTGTAAAACTTTAATTTTATTTTCTAAAACACTTTTTGGAGTAAGTCCGATGAATTTTTCATTTATTTTGCCTTTTTCATCATAAAAAACTATCACAGGCACACCATAAATTCCACCCACAGCCTTAGACAAAAATGAGCTTGCTTTAGCTTCATACATAAGTGGTAAATCTAACTTTTTTTCCAAAAGAATTTTTTGAGCTTCTTCTTTTGATTTAGCTCCATTTAACACCGCTAAAATAGGAAAATTTCTTTCTCTATAAAGTTCATTTAGCATCGGAATTTGTGCATTACACGCACCGCAATCTTGCGTGAAAAAAAATAAAGCATAAGCTTGATTTGCATTTTGTGTTTTTAAGGTTTTTTCAAAACCATCGTATTTAAAAGTATAGTTTTGACTTGAATTTAAGGTTTGAAATTCATTATTTGAGCATGCACTAAAGAAAAAAACACTTATTAAAGCCAAGAAGCAATAGAAGCTTTTAGTTGTGACCATGGTTTTTCTCCTATGATTTTATCTTGCACAACTCCATCTTTAATGACAAAAGTTG
Organism: Campylobacter sp. IFREMER_LSEM_CL1085; assembly: GCF_025772235.1. Taxonomy (NCBI): domain Bacteria; kingdom Pseudomonadati; phylum Campylobacterota; class Epsilonproteobacteria; order Campylobacterales; family Campylobacteraceae; genus Campylobacter; species Campylobacter sp. IFREMER_LSEM_CL1085. The sequence continues at coordinate 48,590 of NZ_JAKMRU010000010.1, forward strand.
TTGGTACTGCAAAAATGTTAAATCTTTGCCATGATATATCTAAATCATCTTGCAAAAATATAATATTTTTATAATCATATTTTGTAGCAAATTCTTCAAAATCTTTCCCCTTATCCACAGAATCAAGCGCTAAAATAGTGATTTTTTTAGGATATTCGTTAGCTAGTTTTTCCAAGAGTGGTAAGTCTTTTAAACAAGATGCACAACCTTGCTCTACAAAGGTTAAAACAATAAGATTATCAAAATCAGCTAGTTTGATTTTCTCACCTTCTAAATTTTTAGCTGCGATTTCTGGTGCTTTTAAGCCTACTTTGCCGCCATTTTTATTGTTGTTTTCAAAACATGCACTTAAAAAAACTAAACATAAACAAGCTAAAATTATACTTTTAATTTTCACTTTTCATCACTCCATGGCTTAAAATGATAGTTCTATCAGCAAAAGTAGCTAAGTCTGGATTGTGAGTGATTAAAACTATGGTTTTACCATCTTGTTTTAATTTACAAAAAAGCTCTAGAATATTTTTTTCATTTGCCTCATCTAAATTTCCAGTTGGCTCATCTGCTAATAAAATTTCAGGATCATTCACTAAAGCTCTTGCTATACATAGCCTTTGTTGCTCCCCGCCACTTAATTGGCTAGGTAAATGCGTAAGTCTGTGTGAAAGCCCTACTTTTTCTAGTGCCATTATAGCGTCTTTTTGTTCTATACTTGAGTGATAAAACTGAGCTAGCATGACATTTTCTAAAGCATTTAAATAAGGTATTAAATGAAATTGTTGAAAAATCAAACCTATTTTTTCTCTTCTAATTACGCTTTTTTCTTCTTCACTTAAATTTCCAACTTCTTTATCATCTAAAAAATACTCCCCACTACTTTGAGTATCCATTAAAGAAAGTATATTTAAAAGTGTTGATTTACCTGAACCTGATGGGCCCATAATGGCTAGCCATTCGCCTTGCTTTACTTCTAGGTTGATATTTTGCAAAGCTTTAACTTCATTAAAATTACGATTTAAATTTGAAATTTTTATAATATTTTTCATCACTCACCCTTTAAATTTTCACAAACATTGATTTTTAAGGCTTTTTTTAGCGGTAAGATACTTGCAAAAAATGCAAATACCAAAGAAACAAGTACCGCAAAAAACACTGAAAGCAATCTAAAATCTATACTTGCATTAAAAATCAAATACCCAAAAATATTTGCCAAAAAATATCCACAAAAAGCGCCGAACAAACTCGCACTCAAGCTTAAAATAAACACTTCAGCTCCAAAAAGTTTAATAACTTCTTTATGCTTAGCTCCTAGTGCAAGGTGCAAGGCTATTTCTTTTTTTCTTGAAAAAATCACTGCACTAAGAGTGGTATTTACACTCAAAGAACTAATGAGCAAAATAGTTAAACTAATCAAAGCCATCAAAGCCTTGATCTTTTCTAAAATCACACCTTCACTAATGGATACTGAAGCTATGACTTTGGCTTCTACATTAGCCTTGCTAAGTTCTTTTGCTTTTTGATCTAAGCTTTCATAATCACCTAGTAAAATAGCTTGAGCATAATTTATCACTTCTTTAGCTGCTAATTCTTGAGCTTTTTTTAAAGAGATGATTAAAACCCCATCTTGCTCATCATTGCTTCTTAAAATAGCTTTGATTTTTACTTTGACTATTTTAGATATACTTGGGTTATAAATTTGCAATTCTTGTCCTATTTTAAGCTCTAATTGTTTAGCTAAATCAGCCCCCACAAAGGCACTATCTTCACTAAAATCACTCAAAGAAAAGCTTCCTTTTAAAACCTCCATAAAAGGCTTGGTAAGCTTTAAATTTGCAAAATCAACCCCAACAACTACCGCACTTGAACTTTCAAGATTATAAAAACCATATAAAAATGGGGTTAAAGCTTTTGCTTTCAAGTTTTCTTTGGCTTGATTAAATTCATCCATGCTTAAAAACTCATCATCTTTTGGCGTGATGATAAAATTAGCTCCATAAGCTTTTAATTCTTTGGACAATTTTGTGTCAATATCAAAATAAATATTAAAAAATGAGGCGCTGACCATAGCACCCATAAACACAGCTATAAAAATAATACAAACTCTTTTATAAGAAAAAATAAGAGATTTAAAAACCTCTTGCATAAAAAAATTATTTCCCATATAAAACCTCTGAAGTAGAAAGTTTAGAAATTCCTTTGATAGAAAACAAACATCCTAAAAATACTATAAGCACTGCAAAAAATAAACAAATTGGTAGGATAATCCAAGAAATTTCAATGGTATGTTCAAATATACTCAAGGCGATAATCTCTGACATACCTATACCAAAAGCAAAGCCCAAAACAGCCCCAACTAAAGCTACCACAACCCCTTCTAACGCAAAAATCATATAAATTTGCAAAGTGCTAGCACCTAAAGCTTTTAAAAGCCCTATTTCACTTTTTCTTCTAAAAATATCCGCACTCATTAAAGATGATATGGCTATGGAAGCTACGATTAAGCATATAATGCTAACTACTGCCATTAAAGATTGAATTTTAGATACTATCAAACTTTCTGCATCTGAAATCGCACTCACTACTTTTGTGCTTGCACCTTTAAAATCTTCTGCAATTTGATAGGCAATAGAACTTACATAAGCAGTGCAATACCACTGATCATACTCAAGCTGATCAAGACTATCTACATCGCGTCTTGCTTTTTGTGCTAAATCATTTTCAGGTATAGTCAAAGCTGAAACTTCTGCTTTTGAGAATAAACCTTCTTTTTTAGAAAGCTTTTGTGCCAAAAGCAAAGAAGTGATGATTTTATTTGAAAAAGCTTGAGTTAAATCCATAATACCAACAATTTTTACTTTAAAAATTTGATCATTTTGCACAAGGGTGATTTCATCATCTATTTTTAAATCGTACTTTTGTGCTAAATCTATTCCTAGCATTATTTCATCTAAACTATCATCTTTTGGGTAATTTCCTTTGATTTGACTATATTTGTATAATTCTTTAATACCTGCATAAAAATCATCATCATCTTGAATCTTTATAGCCTTATCAAAATAAGTTCCCACTAAAGAGATATTTTCATAATTTGCATTTGGAGTTTGAATTTTTACCTGAGTATCTAAAAATGGCGCAAAGGCATTGATATTATTTCTCCAAAAAATTTCTTTTATAGTATGGAGCTTGTTTTCTTCTAAAAAATTTTGATTTTTCAAAGGCTCATAAATTTTATTACCCACTTCTACACTCAAACTTGCACCTTTAGGTAAAACTAAAATGTTTGATCCATAACTTCTTAATTCTTTTGTAATTTCATTACCTATACCCAAAGTAAGATTTAACATAGTAGCCATAAGTAAAGTAGCTAAAAAAATCGTTAGTAAGGCTAGAGATTTTTGGATTTTATTTTGAAAAATAGAGTTTTTTACAATCTTAACTTGCATAGTCATTTCCTAATAAATTATGAATTCTATATTTTGAAGATTTATTCATATCGATGTATTTTAAAGGATCGTTTTTAAACTCTTCATAATTTTTTTCATTAGCAAAAAAATATGTTCTTCCTTTATAAACATAAGATCTTGGTGCTTTTAAGTTAATAAGCTCGGTATGATCAATAGGATCATAAACTTTCTTTTCTACTACTTGAGTGAAAAAATTTACCCCATCTAAAATTTCTGAAAAAGGTATGATAACTTTACCATTTTCAAATTTATATTTCATAGGGATAGGATTACACCCACCTGCCTTACCTACACTTGGTAAGAAAATTCTAACATTACATGAAATACAAATTAACTCTCCACCTTTTTTAACATACCCCATATCTCCACATATACTACAAGCATCAAAAACTGCTACTGGAGAGTCCTTATCTTCTCTTTTGTTAATCAAGAAAAATCTTACCACTTTACCCTCATCGCTAATATAAGCAAAGCGATGTAAGTTATTATCTCTTAATATTGCCACATCAAAAACAAATTCATTATTTTCATTTGGCTCTACATAGGTTGGCTCGTCTATGGTGATTGGTCTTGAAGCATGCAAGTCATAAAAGAGAAAAATACAAAGACTTAAAATCATGGCACTAAAAATACTTGCACTAAAATTAGTTATAGTTGAATTTTTTGCTTGATTTTTTCTAAATTCTATATCAAAATCTTTTTTCTTGCTGTTTTCACTCACTCTTTGCTTTAGAGCTAAAACTATACAAATTCCTAGCAATAAAAACCATATATATGTATAAAATTTAGCATAATATACACTTTTTGCCACATAGCTTAAATATAAACTTTCTGTTTCTATCACACCTTCTCTCATAAGGTGCAATAAAATTTGTGCTAAAGCTTCATTTAGATAAAAAATCACGATAATGAGTAAAAATAAATTTAAAAATTTAAATTTAAATTCCCTTAGCCATCTTGTAAAAAGATAAACCCCAAAACACATCACAAAAGCAAGCAAAATAAGCCCAAAAGAACTAATCGCTAAAGAATCTAAAAAATTAGTGCTTAATATAGGAAAGTCGATAGAAATATGTAAATATTTTATACCAAAAGCAAAAGATAATAAAAAAAGCAATATTACTTGAATTTTTTCTTTTAAAAAATTATTTTTTATAAAAGAAAAAATGATAACACTTAAAAGCAATAAAACAAATAAAACATCATTAGAAAAATACAACAAATCATAACTTAGTGTTTTAGCGCTAATAAAAAAAGCAAAATAAGAAAAAACAAAACCCACAAAAGCAAGTTTAAACACTAAAGAATTTTTTAGATTATAAAAAAATAAAGCACTTAAAAGTGCGTAAGAAAAAAATACTCCAAAAAAATGTACAAAATAAATCGACATGGGCTCTTCTTTGATAGAATTTATTTATAAAATCAATAATTTTATAAATAAACCCTAGCAAAAAGCTAGGGAAAAAATCACTTAGGTTTTCCTGTGTATTTAAAGTTGTATTTAACTGAAAATGGCTCAAACCATTTACCAACACCCGTTTCTTTATCAACATGGCGTCCAAAACCTTGTTTTTCTGGGCTTTCTATTAAAAATACTAACTCGTAATTTCCAATACCTGTATCCATTTTTAAATTTGCACCATAGTGAGGACCATCATCTGCTACCATAGGCATAAGAGTTCCTGTTTTTACTTTACCATTATCAAGATTAGTTAGCTTATAAGCTATAGTTAAATAAGGAATCCAAAAACCTTCTGGAAAGCCGTTTTTATTGCCCTTTAATGCATGAATATCTGCTTCAAGGTGAATATCTGCTAAACTTGCTGCAAGATCAATCCCTCTTGGCTCCATTTCGATTGGCTGTAAATAAACTGCTGCTATTTCCATACCATTTAATTCATAAGGATCGCCAATTGGCACCTCTGCTGCAAAAACTGAACTAGCTAAAATACTAGCTGCTGCACCTAAACTTAATAAAGTTTTTTTCATATTTTTTCCCTTTTATTTGAAATTTGCTTTGTTATAAAAATACCCATAATGAGTAAGATTAAAACCATAAACTGAGGTATGATGCTCTCATAGTAAGGATAAATTCCAAGCCATAAAATTCCTTCAAAATCAAAAGGAAGTAAGCTTGGTGTAATAACCTTGGCTTCTATGAGCTCACCAATGCCTTTGCCTGTAAAGACAAAGACCATATAAAAAATAATGTATGAAGTTATATAGAAAAATTGTTTTACTGGTATTTTTAAAGCACCAGCTTTTAATAAATAATAAAGTATTATAAGTATAATTAATCCACTAGCTAATCCTATAAATATAAAACTATAATCTGTGCTTGTTTTTGCATCAAATAATAAAGCTTGATAAAAAAGAATAGTTTCAGCACCTTCTCTGTATACAGCTAAAAACACACTAAACCATAAAGTTTTTGCTGAATTATTTGAGATAGCTTCAACTGCTTGAGTTTTTACATAATTTGCCCATTTTTTATTTTGCGCATTTGATAAAAGCCAAAAACCGACATAAAATAGTAATGCAACAGCCACAAGCATAGTAATGCCCTCTAAAAATTCTCTACTTTGCCCTGCTTGTTCTTTAAAAATCCATGAAATAAAAAATGCAGTTACAAAACTTAAAAATACTCCACTCCAAAGTGCTGAATATACTATACTTAAACGCTTTTTATTGCCACTTTGAACTAAATATGAAACTATGGCTACAACAATGATTAAAGCCTCTAAACCTTCTCTTAAGATAATACCCAAAGCCCATATAAATAAAGACATAGGTGAAGATTCTTGAATTTTATCCAAAGAATTTTCAATTAATGCACCAAGCTCATCAAAATTCTGTTTTAATTCTTCTTTAGAAGCACTTGCTTTAATAAGTGCAACACCTTTTGAAAAATAACTTTCTATTTTTAATTTTAAAGCACTATCAATAGCACCAATTTTACTTTCCATACCACTTGCTTCAAAAATATCCAAATAAACATTTTGTAAAGCATCTATGCTATTTAAATTAAAACCATCATAATTTTGTAAAATATTATTAAGTGCAATTTTTATATCATCATATACTTTAGTATAGTTTTTAGTACTCATAACACTTTCATCAAAGCCTTTAACCTGAAGTAAAGCTAATTCTTCTTTGGGTAAAGCTAGGAATGCTTCATATAATAAATCTGATATGTATGAAATTTCATCTCTTATAGCTTTTTCATCCAAAGTGTTATTGTTGATTTTTCTTATTATAGTTCTAAGTTTTGTTTGAATTTTTTTATCCATACCCGCTTTTGTGTATCTTGCTACTAAAACTTCTACCTTTGAATTTCTATAATCTTCGAATAATGCTGATTGGATTAAATCTTTAGCTTTTTGGTAATCTTTATTTACAAAAGCCAATGCTGCTTGATCAAGTTTTGAAATCATTGAATCCATTAAAAATTGCAATCTTGCATCCATAGCTGAAGCTTCTTGTAAGGCTAATAATGTTTCATCTTTTTGGATATTTTGCTCTTGAGTAGTTGAATTTTGAGTCAAATTTGATGATGCTTGTCCTTTAATATCCTCTCCAAGTAAAGATGCAAACATAGCTTCAGCTTGCGCTTGACGCTCTTTTTCTGCTTTTAAAGATGAGCTTTCAGCTGCTTTTTTATCATAATTTATATCACTAGCTTCGGCTTTTAATTGAAATCCTTTTTCTAATATAGGAATGACTTCATCTAAATCAAAATACAAGCTACTAATTAAAGCTTCTATCTTAGAAATATCTTCTTTATCTTTATACATTTTTCTTAAATTAATAAATTTACGCTCCATCACAATGACTTTTCTACCGACATTGCGACCAATAGAGCCTTCCATGGTTTCAAAATGCTGAAAATATGCATCTTCAGCTTTTTTCTTAGCTTCTAAATTTTTATTATCTTTATATAACACCATGCTTTCATTCAAAATTTGCTTAATATTTTGACTTTCTTTTTGATAATCAATATCCCTAGCAAGTGTTAAAGAACAAAATAAAAAAATCATTAATAAACTTATTTTTTTAAACACTATTTTACTCCGAAATGATATTCATTTTTAAAATCATAGTCACAAGTATAGTACTAGCTTTCTTAAATTTAGATAAACATTATCATTATTTATTTCATAATAAATCATACAAAAATACTACAAAATGCTACTTTTATCTACAAAATAAGATAAAAAATTATTATTTTTAGCTTTTATATTTATTTTTTATTTATTTTAACAATAAAAATAAGTTTTTATTTGCTAATATGTATCGTTTTTTAAAATTACAAGGAGTTTTTTATGCTAGTTATTACTCATGAAAAACCAAGCAAACTCAAAAAAATGTTAAAAAATTTAGGTTTTTGGGTGATTATAGGAATTATAGCTGGCATTTGCCTTGGCTTATTAGATAAGGAATTTGCATTAGCTAGTAAAATCGGTGTAGATTATTTTATACAAGCTTTAAAAATTCTCATAGGTCCTATTATATTTTTAACTATTGTTTTAGGTGTTATTAGTCTTGAAAGCTTAAAACAAGTTGGAAGCATAGGAGCTAAAGCTTTGCTTTATTTTGAAATAGTAAGCACTTTTGCTTTAGCTATTGGCATTTTTATGGCAAACATTATGGGACCTGGTAAAGGAATGAACCTTGATCCAAGCACTCTAGATCAAGAAAGTGTGGCTCAATTTGTTAATAAAAATATAGAAATAAGTGTGCAAAATGAAATTTTGCATATTTTAAAAGACGCTATACCTACTGATATCATAGCTGCTTTTAGCGAGGGAAAAACTTTGCAAATCTTAGTTATAGCCCTAGCTTGTGCTTTTATTATTTCGCTTATGAGAATTGATGAGAGAAAAGCTATACAAAAAACCTTAGAAATTATGCAAAGTTTTGTTTTTAAAATCTTAGAAATCATTATGTATTTTTCTCCCATCGCCGCTTTTTCTGCGATGGCTTTTTTAGTGGCAAAATATGGACTTGATTCTTTATTAAATTTGGGTTATTTGCTTATTGTTATGTTGCTTGCTTCTTTGCTTTTTATCTTTGGAGTTTTAGGGCTTATTTGTTTTATTGCTAAAGTCAATATTTTTAAATTTATGCATTTTATCTCAAGAGAAGTTTTAATAGTTTTTGCCACGAGTTCTAGCGAATCAGCATTAGCTCCGCTTATGAGAAAACTTGAAAAAGCAGGAATTTCAAAAGCCACTGTGGGCTTGGTATTACCAACTGGATATAGTTTTAATCTTGATTGTACTAATATTTATTTGGCTATGAGTTTAATTTTCCTTGCTCAAGCTTTTAATGTAGAACTTTCTTTAACTCATGAAATTAGCATTTTAATAGTGCTTATGATAGCCTCAAAAGGTGCTGTTGGTGTGACTGGATCAGGTTTTATTATACTAGGAAGTACACTTGCGGCTTTATCTAATATGCACATTGCAGAAGCTAACAATGGCTTAGGAGCAAGTTTGGGCGAGGTTTTACCTGTGGCTGCCATTTCTATACTTTTGGGCGTGGATAAATTTATGTCTGAAATTCGTGCTGTGGGAAATTTATGTGGTAATAGCGTAGCAGCTTTAATCGTAGCTATTTGGGATAAACAAATAGACTGGGAAAAGTTTCACTACGCTCTAGATAATCCTAAAGAATTTACTAATGCGGGTTTTGATTAAAAAACCTCTTTTTGAATTTTTTCTACATATTTTTCTCTTAGTTTTTGGGTATAAAAACCCACCTTACCATCATTAATTACCTTACTATCTGCTTTTATAACACCTAAAATCAAAAAAGTAGCCGCAGAAATAAACACCTCATCAGCCTCATACACTTCTTTCATACTAAAAGCTCTTTGATCTACTTTAAGATCAAGTTCTTTTGCAAATTTTAAGATATTTTTACGGCGAATTCCTGGTAAGATTTCATTAGAAAATGGCTTAGTGATTAAAGTTTTATCTTTTATAATAAAAGCTGAACTACTAGAAGCTTCCGTAACTAAAGCATTTTCTACCATAAAAGCTTCAAAAACCTTAGCTTTAACAGCTTCTTCTTTTGCAAGACATTGAGCTAATAAAGAAATTGATTTTATATCCCTTCTTTTCCACCTTAAATCAGCTGTTGAAATAACACTCACCCCATTTTTAGCAAACTCATGCCCAATCACCTTGCATTCAAAAGCAAAGGCCATAATAGTAGGTTTTAACCCCTTTAAAAGAGCAAAATTTCTACTAGCAACCCCTCTAGTAATTTGCATATAAAGCCCGCCTTCTTTGAGAGAATTTTTAATGATTAATTGTTTTAAAATATTTTCAAATTCTTCTTTTGTATAAGGAATTTGTAGATCAATTTGGGCTAAACTACGCTCAAAACGCTCCCAAAATTCTTCTTTATCAGCTATTTTTGCATTTACCACAGGAACTACTTCATAAATTCCATCTCCAAAGATAAAACCTCTATCAAAAATACTCACTTTAGCTTCGCTAGCTTTTATAAATTCATCATTTAAAAATACTATTTCCATCTCTTGCATAAACTCTCCTTTTAATCAAATAAATCAATAATATCTTTTGGTAAATCAAGCTGATTAGAATAATAAAAATACTTAGCTAAAACTAAAATTCCTATATAAAATTCTATCTTTTCATCTAAAAATTGCTCTATATAAGCATGAGCATTTTGTATGATTTCTTTTGCTCCATGTGGATTAGCTAAATAATAATCAAGCAAAGCTTCTACATTTTCATAATCATCATCAATCAAAGCAAAATGCTCATTTGGAACTAACTTTCCTTCCATAAACCAAGTTTCATAATGCATTTTTGGGGCTAAAACTAAAGAATTTGTTTTCATCGCCCACTTTAAGTTGCTTGCTACATCATTACCTTCCAATGAAAGTAAAAATTTAAACTGGGTTTGATAGGCTCTGCTAATTTTAAAATTTAAATTTTTAATCCATTTTTCAGCTTGAATTTTTCTACCGCCAACATGAGCAATATCGCAACGAGGATTATCAAAATATTTTTCAAAAAATTTAATACGATGAGGTTGATAAATTGCACCTCTAAAAAAGAGTAAGTCTTTTTTATCTTCAAATTGGTTTTTATCTTGTATAAAATCAAAATGTCTATTTTTGTCTAATTTTAAAATGATATTATTAAAGCCGTTTTTAACTGGTCTTGATTTAGCTATGCTTGGATATTTAAGATTATAACTAATATCTCCAAAACCTT
>NZ_JAKMRU010000011.1:0-57244 GCF_025772235.1 Campylobacter sp. IFREMER_LSEM_CL1085
GATTTTTACTGAATGAAAAATAATAATTTTTGTTAATTTAAAAGATATATTAAGTAGTGGAATATATTTTGAAAAAACAAAAACTTTAAAATATAAACTATAACTTTGCTATAATTATGCTTTATATTTTAGAGGTGTGAATGAATAAGATTTTATTACTGACTGATGGACCTTTTGCGAAAGATTTTTTAAAGAAAATTTATAATAACAAAACCTTCAAAGAGTCTTTGAGTGTTGTGTATTATAATGATGATAGCGTAGACTTAGACTTAGAGAATGAACAAATTTCTTTTTTTAAATTTGATCCTACGAGTTTGATTAAGCTAGAAAATTTATTAAAAGAAAATTTTCATCAAGCTATTATTTATATGCAAGAAGAAGCAGATACATTAGCTTGCTATCAAAATTTAAGAAAATTACATCCAAGATTAAATATAGTTATTATGGATTTGTGGAATAGCCAAATTGATGATAATTTTTGTGAGGTAATTAATATTTATGATACTTTAAGTACAAGATTGACAGGTTGTTTGGATAATATGCCTTCAATGGCACAATTTATAGGGCTTGGACAAGGTGAGATTATGGAGGTTAAAATTCCTGCAGGGTCAAGTTTTGCTTATAGGCACATAAGCTCTATTAGCCAAAAACGCTTTAAAATCGTAATGGTTTATAGAAATAATGAATTTATTTTGGCAAGACCTGGGCTTATTTTAATGCCAAATGATAGCATTTTAATCGTGGGTGATCCTAAAGTTTTGCAAAGTGTTTTTACTAATGTTAAAACAAGCTTAGGACGCTTTCCATCGCCTTTTGGAGATAATATACTTTGTATTATAGATATGAAAAAAATGAGTGAGTTTGCTATAGAAAAGCTTATTTTTGCAAGCTTGCTTTTGCATGTAAGAATCAATAGCAAAAAACTTTATTTTAAGGTGATTAATCCTACTTTAACTCCTATGTATTATAAACTTAAATCCTTGCATAAAAATAGCACTGAAGTGATATTTGACTTTGAAAGCACAAATATAAAAAACATTAAACCTTTTGTGGAAAATACTAGCATAGGTTTACTAGTGGTGGAGGATTATCTTTTTGAAAAAGAAAAAAGTTTTCTTTTTACTTTAAAACTTCCTGTGTTAAAAGCAGGTAAAGGGGATTTTGCAGATTTAAAATCTTCTGTAGTTTTAAGTTCAAATTTTGAAGATGTAGAGGGTATTGCTTCTATTATGCTTGATTTTAACAAGCAAATTCAACTAGGCCTTGCCTTGTATTACTATGCTTTAAAATTAAATAAAGCCGAAATTTTTGAATATCATCAGTATTTTGAAAGCCTTTCAAAACTTCATGATGAAAAATTACTTTTGATAGAAGAAAAAGAACATAATCCTATCAATAAATTTTCTTACAAACAAAATATATTGCATTTTGTACCATTTAATGAAAAAATTTTAGGAAACAATTTCAATAAAATTTTAAAAACGGATTTAAATACGATATATTATAAGATGAATAAAAATTATCAATTGTTTATACCATCATTGTGAGAAAATAATGCAAGTTAAGGTAAATTTAGATAAAAATACAAGTTATAATGTCTATATAAATGAGTTAGAAAAATTAAATTTTGATACTAAAGTAGTGATTTTAACTAATGAATTAGTTGCAAAACTACATTTGGATACACTTTTGAAAAAAATTCATGCTAAAGAACTTTTTGTTATAAAAATCAAAGATGGCGAAGAGTATAAAAATTTACAAACTATAGAATATATCTTAGATCAAATGTGTACTTATAGGCTAGATAGAAAAAGCTTACTCATAAGCTTTGGTGGTGGGGTGATCTCTGATATGGGTGGTTTTGTAGCAAGTATATATCAAAGAGGGATAGAATTTATCAATATCCCTACAACTTTACTAGCTTGCGTGGATGCAAGTGTGGGTGGTAAAACCGGAGTGAATAATAAATTTGGTAAAAACTTAATAGGCACTTTTTATCAGCCAAAAGCAGTGTATTGTGAGAGTAAGTTTTTAAAAACCTTACCTTCAAGAGAACTAGCTGCTGGCATGGCTGAATTTATCAAAATGGCTGTGGTTTTTGATGAAGCAATTTTATCTTTTTTAGAAAATTTAGATGAGGATAAATTTTTAAACGCTAAATTAGATGATATTACCTTGGCTCAAATCATCCAAAAAAGTATAGAACTTAAAGCTAATGTGGTTTCACAAGATGAAAAAGAAAGTGGCTTAAGAATGCTTTTAAATTATGGTCATACTTTTGCTCATGTTATAGAAAATCAAACAGGATATAAAAAGTACTTACATGGTGAAGCCGTGGCTATAGGTATGAACATGGCAAATATTCTAGCTTTAAATTTGGGGTTATTAAGCGAGCAAGAATGCCAAAGAGTACAAAAATTGCTTGTGAAATTTAAATTACCCATATCTTATAAAATTTCAAATATAGAAGAGTTTTATAATGCCTTTTTCTTAGATAAAAAAACACATTTTCAAAAGATTAATTTTGTTTTAGCTTGTGGTTTAGGAAAAGCTTGTATAAAAAATGATATATCTAAAGAAGATATTTTACACACTTTAGAGGTGTTTGCATGAAAAAAATTATATTGATTTTGCTCTTACCCTTTACATTACTTTTAGCGCAAGATGATATAGAGCATTTAGAACAAAAATTAAATGAATTACATAATAATTTAGCATATAATACTTGGATAATTAAATATAATAATTTTAACATTTACAGAAAAACTCAAGATGAAATTTTGGCTTTAGAAAAAGAAAGTTTAAAAGCTAATGAACGCAATAAAAGCATTATAGAAAGACAAATTTTAATTTTAAAAGAAAGATTAGAGCTTTTAAGTGAGTATAAAAGTGCAAATTTTTCTAAGATGGTTTTGGCACCTGAAGAAGTTGATAAAATAGATAAGCTAACTAATCCTTTGGCTATTATTTCAGCATACTCACATATAAAAAAATTAAGACGCGACAAAGAAGAATATGTCAATCTTTTAAATAGTTTTAAGCAAACTTTAGATGAGCTTATAAAAGAAAATGTTTTAGTAGCTGAAATAGCTAAATTATCTTCTAATAAAGAGCATGATGAATATTTAAAAATATCCAATCAAATGGTTAGAGATTTTTCACAAACTCTGCGTTTTGGAGAAATTTCTTATTCTGTGTATGAGAAAAAAATTCAAGAAGAGATTGAAAAAACGACAGCTTCAATTAAAATTCAGGGTGTAAGAGCTTTCAATATAGTTTTGGCTATTGTTATAGTTGTAGCCATAGCATTTTTACTCAAATTTATAGCTAGAAAATATATAGGTGATAATGATCGCTTTTATACAGCAAATAAAATCATTAATTTTATTAATATCAATGTAATTGTTTTAATCTTGCTTTTTGGATATATTGAAAATATCAGCTATTTAGTTACTGTGCTTGGTTTTGCTTCTGCTGGTTTGGCTATTGCTATGAAAGATATGTTTATGTCTATGCTTGGTTGGTGTGTGATAGTTTTTGGTGGAAGTTTTAGAGTGGGCGATAGGGTGAGAGTTTTTCAAAACAATACACATTATATCGGCGATATAATTGATATTTCGTTTTTAAGAATAACTTTGTATGAAGATATATCTTTACTAACTTATACAGATAATCGAAGAAGTGGTAGGATAATTTTCATACCAAATAATTTTATTTTTACCAATCTTATATCAAATTATACTCATCATGGGATGAAAACAATTTGGGATGGACTTGATATTACTTTAACTTTTGATTCAAATCATCAAAAAGCCTTAGATATAGTAGAAGAAATCGTTATAAAAGCTTCCAAAGGCTATACAAAAATTGCAAAAGAATCCATGAATAAATTAAGAAATGAATACAGCATTAGAAATCCTAAAGTAGAACCTAGGTTTTTTACATTTTTAGAAGGTTATGGTATGAGAATTTCTGCTTGGTATATGACAAATTCTTATGCGGCCTTGGTTTTAAGAAGTAATATAAGTAAAGAAATTATCAATGAATTTAATAAACATGATGATATAAAAATAGCCTATCCATCGCAAAATTTATATATGGCAAAACATGAATTTATAGAAAATAAGGAAGATATTTGAAAAAAAAGGTATATTTTAAAACTTTTGGTTGTAGAACTAATATTTATGATACGCAATTATTAAAAACTTATATTAAAGATCATATTGTCACACAAAATGAACAAGAAGCTGATGTGATAGTGATAAATTCTTGCACGGTTACAAATGGTGCTGATAGTGGGCTTAGAAGTTATATTAATAGTGTAAAAAAAAATGGAGTTAAGGTTATACTTACAGGCTGTGGTGCTGTAAGCAAGGGAAAGGATTTTTTTAATAAAAAAGAAATTTTTGGAGTTTTAGGAGCTTCTAATAAAGATAAAATTAACGAGTTAATCTCACAGGATAAAGCCTTTTATGAGCTTGGAAATTTACGCTTTATCGATACAAAAATCGTAAGTAATTATGAAAATCACACTAAAGCTTTTGTAAAAATTCAAGAAGGATGTGACTTTGCTTGTAGTTATTGCATAATCCCAAGTGTTAGAGGTAAATCAAGAAGCATGCCAAGTGAGGAAATAATAAAACAAATCAAACTTTTGGCTCAAAATGGCTATAGTGAAGTAGTTTTAACGGGTACTAATATAGGAAGTTATGGTTTAAAAGATAAAACTACACTTGGAAAATTACTGCAAGAAATAGGCAAGATTAATGGTATAAAAAGAGTAAGACTTGGGAGTTTAGAACCTGCTCAAATTGATGAGAGTTTTAAAGAAATTTTAGATGAACCTTGGCTTGAAAAGCATTTGCATATTGCCCTGCAACACACTCATGAGAAAATGCTACGCATCATGCGTAGAAGATCACACACGCAAAATGATTTAGCATTGTTTAATGAGTTAAATCAAAAAGGTTTTGCTTTAGGAACAGACTTTATCGTGGCACATCCTGGGGAAAGTGAGTTGATATGGCAAGAAGCTTTAGAAAATTTCAAACAATTTAAACTCACACATATCCATGCTTTTATTTTCTCACCACGCGATGGAACGCATTCTGCTTCTATGAGTGAGCGAATTAATGGTGATATAGCCAAAGAAAGATTAAATATTTTAAAAGATATAGTCGCACAAAATAATTATGAGTTTAGAAAAAACCAAAAAAATATTTTAGAAATTTTAGTCGAGAGTAAAAAAGATGGTTTTTATGAAGGCTATGATCAATTTTTTAATAAAATCAAAATTACAAGCAAAGAAGATATTGCTAAACAATGGATAAGTATTGAAAAATATGAATGCAAAGAAGATTGTAACTATTTAAGGTTAGAGGATGAAAAATAAAAAGATTATCTTGGCTTCATTTTTATTGCTTTGTGTTTTTATATTGATTGCATTTTTAAAAAATCAACCAGATTATATTAGCAAGGCTGCTTATGAAGAGCTTTTAGAACAAAATTTAATCCAAAAGGCTATAGTAGAAAATAATGAAATATTATTAAAAAGCAAAGAAGGAAATTTTTTAATCGCTAAAGATGTAGTGGATTTAAATGCTTTGTGGCAAAAAATTCCTTTAGAATATGCTAAAGATTATGATTTGAGCGAGTTTTTTTTGATATTTATTTTACTTGCTTTTCTCATAAGCTTTTTACTCTTTCTTAATAAAAAAAACAAAGATAGGCAAAATTTACTTTCTTTAGAAAAAAATATTTTAGAAAAAAATGAACAAAATAACACCATACAAGATGTAGTAAGTGAAGTTAAATTTAAAGATGTAGCAGGGATTGATGAGGCTAAGGTGGAGCTTTTGGAAATCGTTGATTTTTTAAAAAATCCTCAAAAATATAAAGATTTTGGCGTGAAAATGCCAAAAGGCGTTTTGCTAGTAGGCCCTCCTGGAGTAGGTAAAACCTTGATAGCAAAAGCAGTAGCAGGTGAAGCTGGGGTGTCATTTTTTTATCAAAGTGGGGCTAGTTTTGTAGAAATTTATGTAGGTATGGGTGCAAAAAGAGTTAGAGAGCTTTTTTTAAAAGCTAAATCAAAAGCTCCAAGTATTATTTTTATAGATGAAATTGACGCAGTTGGTAAAAGTAGAGGGGATTTTTCCAATGTAGAAAGAGATAATACTCTAAATCAACTTTTAACTCAAATGGATGGATTTGAAGATAATAGTGGTGTTATAGTGATGGCTGCTACAAATAAAATCGATCTTATGGATAATGCGTTATTAAGATCAGGGCGTTTTGATAGAAGAATTTTTATATCTTTGCCTGATTTTAAAGATAGAATGCATATTTTGCAAAATTATATGAAAGAAAAAAAATCTAGCGTAGATTTAGAAAAAATTGCAAAAGCTAGTGTGGGTTTTAGTGGAGCTGCCTTGGAGACTTTAGTTAATGAAGCGGCTATTAATGCTATAAGAAGAAAATCAGATTTAATAGAAGAAAATGATTTTTTTGCAGTGCTTAATAAAGTTTTAATGGGTAAAAAAAAGATTTTTTCTCTAAGCGACAAAGAAAGAAAAATTCAAGCCACATATCAAGCAGCTAAAGCCTTGTGTGCTTTTTATTTTGATGTTAAATTTGAAAAAATTACCCTAATTGAAGATAGGTTTAAAGAATATGAAAATACTATCAAATCAAAATCAGAATTATTAAATAAAATAAAAGTTTTTTTAGCAGGTTCAGTTGCTATGGAGCTTATTTTTAATGAAAGTTACACTAATGCACAAAGTGATCTTTTAAAGGTTAAAGAATTGCTCGTTTTTATGGAAACTTTCGCTATGGCAAATGAGGGTTTATTACAAGAGCAAAAGCAAGAAGTGAAAGAATTTTTAGAATTAATGAAAGAAAAAGTAGTGAGATTAGCTAGCATTCTTTTAGAAAATGAAAAAATAGAAAAACAAGATATAGAAAAAATCATAATGGAGTGAAAATGGTAAAAATAGGAATTTTAGTACTTTCAGATAGAGCAAGTAGCGGAGTTTATGAGGATAAATCCGGAGTAGAGATAGAAAAAATTTTAGATTCTTATATAAAAAATGAAAAAAGCTTTTATTATGAGCTAATTCCTGATGAGTATGATTTAATCATAGAAAAATTAGCTTATTTGGCAGATGAAGTAAAATGTGATTTGATTTTTACCACAGGAGGTACAGGGCCTGCTTTACGTGATGTGACACCAGAGGCAACACAAGCAGTGTGTGATAAAATGCTTCCAGGTTTTGGGGAGTTAATGCGTGCAAAAAGCTTAGAATATGTGCCAACGGCTATACTTTCAAGACAAAGTGCAGGTATAAAAGGAAAATCATTAATTATTAACTTACCGGGTAATCCAAAAGCTATAAGAGAATGTATTGAGCCTATATTTCCTGCTATTCCTTATTGTGTAGATTTGATAGGTGGAGCTTATATTGAAAATAATGAAGAAGTAATTTCTGTGTTTAGACCAAAGAAAAAATAAGTCTAGTTAGACTTATTTTGAGGTTTCATAACCTTGTGATAAAAGTGCGTTTATACCGCCTTTTAAATTAGTAACTTCTATGCCATTTTGATCTAGTAAAGCAGAAGCCTTAGCACTTCTTGCTCCACTTCTACAAACTATAGCAATAGGTTTTTTGCTTGAAATCTTTTTAATTTCCTCAACGAAATTTTTATTCAAGCTTCCATCTTCATTATAAAAGCTAATTTTAATGGCATTTTTTATTGTACCAGTTTGTACCCATTCACTAGGTTTTCTAACATCAATTACTTGATAATTTTCTAAAATTCCTGCGTTAATATCGATATTTTTAACTTCTGCTAAAACAAAACTAGTACAAAGCATTAAAGATAAAAATATTTTTTTCATAATCAACCTTCTTTTGTTGCTTCATAACCTTGTGATAAAAGCGCTACCATGCCACCATCTAAATTAGTACATTCTATACCTAGAGCATCTTCTATCATCACAGCAGTATGTTTGCTTCTTGAGCCTGTAGCACATACAAAGGCTATGTTTTTATTTTGATAATCTACTTTTTCTTTAAACTCTTGGATGAAATTTTCATTCATAAAGCCATTATCATCGCAAAGTGCGATGAGTACAGCTTCTTTTATAACCCCGCTTTTCCATTCGCTAGGAGTTCTTACATCTATAATGCAAAATTTGTGCAAAATATCTTTAGAAATAGCTATATTTTTCATTTTTCTAAAGCCTTAGAAACGATTTTGCTTAAGGCATTGTTAAATTCACTAGGGTTATCTATACCCATACCTTCGCTAAGTTTAGCCATATTTAAAAGAATATGTGCCATTTCATTAGCTAAGGTATCATTTTCTTTTAAGGCTTTTAAAATTTCATGATTAGGATTGATTTCAAGTATAGGTTTAACTTGCTGTTCTTGCCCCATTTGTTTAAGAATTTGTTGCATAGCAAAATCAGGTTTATTTTGATCATAAACAATACAACTTGGACTATTTGAAAGTCTTTGGCTAAGTTTTACCTCTTCAACATCATCTTTTAAAACTTCTTTTATTTTGATGAGCAAGCTTGCAAATTCAGCCTTTTGTTCTTCGCTAGTTTCTTCACTAGCTAGATGGTTAATAGCGCTAAATTTTAAACCTTCAAATTCATTCATCATAGGCATAACTATGGTATCAATTTCCTCATCAAGCAATAAAACATTGATATTTTTTTGTTTATAGCTTTCAAGTAATGGAGAATTTCTTAAAAGTTTTTCATTTTTTCCGCTAATATAAAAAATTTCATTTTGACCTTCAGCTAGGTTTTGTTTATACTCTTCAAGATCAATTAATTCTTCTTTGTTTGAGTTTTTAAAATATAAAAGCTTAGCTATAGCGTCTTTATTTTCACCAAAACCATATAAACCCTCTTTTAAAACTTTTCCAAAATTTTCATGGAATTTAAGATAATTTTCTTTATCTTTTTCTTTAAATTTTTTAAGTTCAGCTAGGATTTTTTTAACACTTGCTTCTTGAACGCTTTTTAAGATTTTATTTTCTTGTAAGATTTCACGACTAACATTAAGCGGTAAATCTTCTACATCAATAATCCCACGCACAAATCTTAGATAAGTTGGTAATAATTCTTTATCATCATCACTTATAAAAACTCTTTTAACATAAAGTTTTAAACCACTTTTATAATCTACTCTATAAAGATCAAATGGAGCTTGCGCAGGTATAAAGAATAAAGAATTGTATTCTATAGAACCTTCAGCTTTTGTGTGGATATAAAGCATAGGTTTGTTTGAATCATGGAAGTTTTGTTCATAAAATCTTTCATAATCCTCAGCTTTTAAACTTGCTTTATTTTGTCTCCATAAGGCACTTGCTGTATTAATTTGAGTGTTTTTTAATTCTTTTTTAGGTTCTTTTTCACCTTCTTCTAGTGGTAAATATTCTTCTTTTTCCATGAAAATAGGAAATTGTATATGATTTGAATATTTTTCTACTATGCTTTCAATGCGGTATGAGTTTAAAAACTCTTCATCTTTTAAATGCAAGGTTATGCAAGTGCCTTGTTCATCTTTATTTGCATCTTCTATTTCATAACCACTAGCATCAGAAGTCCAAAGATAAGCTTTGTCATCTAATGCTTTTTTGCTTAAAACTTCTATTTTGGAAGCTACCATAAAAGCAGAGTAAAAACCTACACCAAATTGTCCTATAAGTTGAGAGTCTTTTTTGGCATCACCACTTAAGTTCTCTAAAAAGCTTTTTGTGCCACTTTTAGCAATGGTTCCAAGATGATTGATTAAATCGTCTTTATTCATACCTATACCATTATCACTTATAGTTAAGGTTTTTGCTTCTTGATTGAAATTAATTTGAATTTTTGGCTCAAATTTTAAATTTTTATAAGCATCATCACTCACGCTTAAATAACTAAGTTTATCAAGTGCATCACTTGCATTAGAAATAAGCTCTCTTAAAAAAATTTCTTTGTTAGAATACAAAGAATGAATCATAAGTTGTAAAAGTTGATTAACTTCAGTTTGAAATTGCATTTATATCTCCTTTATTTAAAAATTAAAAAACCAATCCATACTGCCAAAAGACAAAGGATAACATTTAAAATAATATTTATAAAAAAGTGAAAATAATCACCATTTTGCAAAAATAACAAATTTTCATAAGAAAAAGTTGAAAAAGTTGTAAAGGCACCCAAAAAACCAGTGCTAATTAAATTTTTAGTAAAAATATGCACACCTTTAGAATTTGCATAAGAAAAAAATAAACCTATTAAAAATGATCCTATTATATTGACCATTAATGTCCCATAAGGAAAGTTATGAGGAATGATTTTATTAAAAAGGTTGCTAGTAAGCATTCTGGATATGGCCCCTAAAAAGCCTCCAAAACCTACAGCTAAAATCGTACCAATCAAGCTTGTGACCTTTCGCTATCTAAGATTGTTTGCATTTTTTCTCTAGTTTGCTCAAGCCAATCATCTTTACTTGTATCGACAAGATCTAGAAATACCACTTTTAAAACACCACTATTTGCACTAAAGTTTTGGGTGTCTAAAATTTTAGCTGAATCAACAATTACCACAGGCTGGACTTTTAACTTAAGCTTTTCACTTAAAATTTTAGCTCCGACTTTAAATTTTAAAAGTTTTTGTGTTTTAGATCTTGTGCCTTCTGGAAAAATGGCTAAAATTCTATCCTCATTTAATCTTTCTTTGGCTTCTTTTAAAAGCTTTACTAGACCCTTTGGACTTCTATCTATACAAATAATTTTTGGTTTTTTAATCAAAGTTTTAAAAACAGGGAGTTCACCTAGTTCTTTTTTAGCTATCCAAGATATATTTTTTGGGCATAAATCTTCCAAAACAACTATATCTAGCAAGCTTTGATGATTGATTAAAAGCAAATTAGCTTGAGGGTGTATAGAACCTTGGGTTTGAATTTTATAGTTTATTACATATTTTTGCAGTTTTGACCATACTTTTCTGATTTTCCAAATTTTTTCTTGCGATTGCAATAATAAAAAGGCAATACATAAAAATATAATAGATAAAATAAATTCTACCCAAAATATTAAAGCTTTAAATCTTTGATAAATCTTCACTTTTCACCCAGCCTATTTTTCCATTATTAAATAAAATTTTTCTGTATTCATCTCTTGAATCTAACACTTCTACTTCTTGTTTGTATTTCCCAGAATAAAAATGAGTTGAGTTTAGAGTTGGTAAAATTTGTACTTTACTTTCAGCTTTTAATATAGCTTTATATATGTTATTTTGAGCTAAAAAACTTGCTATTAGAGCCAAAATTGCCAAACCTAAAGCTGTGTAGCTTTTTTTAAATACAAACCATAAAGCGAAAATACCACACAAGCTCCATAAAAAAACTTGTTTGTAAAAATTAAAATCATTAGTTTTTGGATTTAAATCACTTTGTGTACTTATACTGTCTTCTTTAAGTTCTATTTTTAAGGAAAAATCTTTTAATTCTTTAGAATTTAAATTAAAATAAGAAAAATCAAAACGCGTTTTACTTTTATCTAAAATAGCATAATAAAATCCACTTTGTTTTTCAAAATCGCCTTTAATAGCCTCTACACCTTGTTTTTGGATATCTTTTATGTTAAAACTTGCTAGATTTGTGTTTTCTCCTGCAAGTTCTATAAATAAAATTATACTATCATTATCAAAACTACTCGCTTTTACTTGTTTAACTTCCAAATTGCTTGCAACTATATGTGAGTATTTATTAGAAGGAGCATCGATTTTTTTAAGTTTAATGGGCTTTATAATTAATGATGAGCTTTGAAAAATATGATCATTTCTGCTTAATGAAACGATGATTTTGTTTAAACTAGCATTTAAACTTTTAGCTTCAAACCATAATTTTGTATGATATGAATTAGCCTTTTGTTCCCAAATAGGATTAGGATTGATCCAAAGCATATCATCACTTTTTTCAAAACTCACATTTAAATCAAAACTCACATTAGTTGTGGTAATAACCTCAAGATCTATAGTAAAAGCTTCATCTATGAAAGCTTCATCAGTGTATTCTTTTGCGTTTAATACTAAAGAACCTTGAGGGATGAAATTTTCATCATCGATTTTACTTTCATAATTACTCTCATCACTTGGAGCGATGGTTTGATAAATTTGCTTAGCTTGATCATCTAATTGATTGTAATTTTTTTCTAAAGTGTTATAATCTTCAAAAACACTATTTTCTTGAGCATATAAGTTAAAAGTTAGTAAAAAAAGACAAAAAAATTTGAAGGTTTTTAGCAATTTAAAAATCCTTCAAACATTTTAAGTCCTACTTTTGATCCAAGAATATCATCGCACATTCTTTCAGGATGTGGCATTAATCCAAAGACTTTTTTATTTTCATCACAAATTCCTGCTATATCGTTTAAAGAGCCATTTGGATTGTTGATATATCTTAGTAAGATCATATCTTTATCTTCTAGCATTTTAATACCATCTTCGCTATTAAAATAATTTCCTTCTCCATGGGCAATAGGTAATTCTATGATATCATTTTTTTGAAAATTTTTCAAAAAAGCATTATTATTTGATACTACTTGCAATGCTTGCATTTTAGAAATAAAACTTAAACTATTGTTATGTTTCATAGCTCCTTTTAAAAGTCCAAGTTCTAATAAAATTTGAAAGCCGTTGCATATGCCTAGAACATATCCACCTTTTTGAACATGCTCTTTAAGTGTTTTTATAGCAGGAGCAAGTTTTGCAATAGCAGCACATCTTAAATAATCTCCATAAGAAAAACCTCCAGGTAATACGATTAAATCTGCACTAAAATCTTGTCTTTCATGCCAAATGATTTCAGTTTTTACCCCTAATTTTTCAAAGGCATAAGCTGTATCAAACTCACAATTAGTTCCAGGAAAACGAATAATAGCTACTTTCATAATATTATCTCATAATCTTCTATCACAGTATTTGCAAGTAATTCTTTACACATTAAATCAACTTGTTTAAAAGCTTCTTCTTTATCATCACAAGCTATATCAAAACTAATTTGTTTTGAGGTTTTAACATTTGCAATATTATTAAAATCCAAAGAATGCAAAGCCTTTTCTATGGCTTTGCCTTGAGGATCTAAAACCCCATTTTTAAGTGTGATATTTATAGTTACTTTCATTATTTTTCCTAATTTAAAATTCTTTTTAAGACTTCTTCATAGGCCATTTTTACATTACCTAAGTCTTGTCTAAAGCGATCTTTATCTAATTTTTCATTAGTTTTGCTATCCCAAAATCTACAGCTATCAGGACTAATTTCATCAGCTAAGATCATATTTCCTTCATTATCAATACCAAATTCTAATTTAAAGTCAATCAATCTTAAACCTTTAGATTCAAAGAATTTTACTAGAATAGAATTGATATGTCTTGCGGTATTTTTGATTAATTCTAAATCTTTTTCACTTTTTACTAGATTTAAAATCAAACAATGCTCATCATTGATGATAGGATCACCTAAATCATCATTTTTATAACAAAACTCAACTACAGCAAAAGGTAAAATCGTGCCTTCTTTAATGCCTAATCTTTTTGTTAAAGATCCTGTAGCTACATTTCTAGTAATAACTTCAATGGGTATAATATTACATTTTTTAACAATTTGTTCTTTTTCGCTGATGGTTTCTACTAGATGGGTTTTAATGCCTTCTTTTTCTAAGAGATGAAAAATTTCAGTACTAATTTTACAATTTAATGCACCTTTTCCTGCTTCATTACCCTTTTTTTCTGCATTAAAAGCTGTTAAATCATCTTTAAATTCTGTGATGAGCAAATTCTCATCATCAGTTTTAAACATTTTTTTACCTTTTCCTTCATATAAAAGATCTAATTTCATAGCCATTTTACTCTCCTTTTGTAATGCTTAAAATTTTAATCGCATCTATTGCGGTTTTTAGTTGTATGTCATTATTAATTTGTTCTTTGGTAATGATATTTTTATCTTCTTTGTTGTCTTTTTTCTTTTCTTGATGTCCGATTTTATCTAGTTCAGCTTGTAAGTGTTTTTTAAGATCACTTTCTTTGATTTCAAAGCCGTGATTTTCTTCTTTACTTACTTTTCCTGGAAATACTTCTATATCAGGATTAACTCCAACAGCTTGTATAGTTCTACCACTTGGTAAATAATATTTTGCTATAGTAAGTCTCAAGCCTTCTTTACCTTTTTCATCCATAGGTAATATAAGTTGCACACTACCTTTTCCAAAGGTTTTTTCTCCTATGATAATAGCGCGTTTAAAATCCTGCAAAGCCCCACTTACAATCTCGCTCGCACTTGCACTGCCACCATTTACAAGCACTACTAAAGGTGCATTGGTGATTTTTTTACTAGGATTTGCTTTAAATTCTACATTCTCGCTTTCAATTTTACCTTTTTGTGAAACGATTACTCCTTTATCTACAAAAAGATTTACTAAACCCACTGCTTGATTTAAAATACCGCCTGGATTGGTTCTAAGATCTAGTATAATTCCTTTTGTATTAGAATGTTTTTTGATCGCTTTACTAGCTTCATCTACAACATTTTTATCAAAATTAGTCACTCTTAAATAAAGTAAATTTTCATTTTCGATTAATTTTGTATAAACACTATCTACTTTTATGATATCTCTTTTTAAATTTACATCAAATGGCTTTACATCGCCTTTTCTATAAATAGTTAGAGTAACCTTTGTTTTAGGCTCTCCACGCATTTTAGAAACAGCTTCATTTAAAGTCATACCTAAAGTCGATTCATTATTAATTCTTAAGATAATATCATCAGTTTTAATACCTGCTTTATCCGCTGGACTTCCTTCTATAGGAGCTACAACACTAATTGCTCCATCTTTTTGGGTAATAGTAAAGCCAAGTCCACCAAATTCCCCATTAGTTTGTTCTTTAAGCTCTTTATAACCTTTTTCATCTAAGAAGGAAGAGTGGGCATCTAAATTTGTAAGTAAACCTGCTATGGATTTATCAACCAAATCTGTATAATTAACATCATCAACATAATATTGTTCTATGATAGACATAGTTCTTGTAAGTTTAGATAAAGCTTCTATTTTTTTTTCTGCTTCGCTAGGAGCGGGATTTTTAGCTTGCAAGTTAGTAAAAATAAAAGAAGCGGTTATTAAACTACAAATGCTAGCTGCGATAATAAGATTTCTTTTTGTCTTCAAAGGAAAAACTCCAAAATAAATATGAATTCATAAAATAATTATCTAATTTTAGTTATTTTTGCTTAAAAAATCGTAAATAAAGTAAATATTTTTATGATATTAGTGTATATATATAAAAAATTATTTATAAATATAACTAAATAAACTTGACAATAATAGACTAAAGTTATATAATACACTTCATATAAAAGTAAAAAGGAGTAAAAATGGCAAATATACAAGATTTTTTAACAGATTCTATGCTTTCAAATATAGAAAGTGCAATTTCTTTGGCCATTCATTCTAAGAATAGTGAAATAAAACCTTTGCATTTATTATGGGCTTTAAGTGTTGATAGCTCCAGTTTGCTTAATCAAGTTTTTAATAAATTAAATGTTTCTAAAGAGGCATTTGAGTTAGAAGTAAAAAGTAAAATTTCATCTTTTCCTACTAGCTCAAATGTAAATAAAGACAATATTAAATTTTCAAATGAATTTATTAATTCTTTAGAAAAAGCAAAAGGCTTGGCTTTAGAAAATAAAGATAACTATTTAGCTGTGGATATGTGGCTTGTTTCAGAAAGTGCTAGCGGGGTTATTAAGGAACTTTTGTCTAAATTTGTAGATTTAAATGAGTTTAAAAAAGAATTGGAATTCATTAGAGCAGGAGCTAAAATAGAAACCAAAACAAGTGATGAAACGCTTGATTCTTTATCTAAATTTGGTATTGATTTGACTATGAAAGCTAAAAACAATGAGCTTGATCCTGTTATAGGTAGAGAAGAAGAAATTCAAAGATTAATGCAAATTTTAATCAGAAAAACTAAAAATAATCCTATTTTATTAGGTGAGCCAGGGGTAGGAAAAACTGCTGTGGTGGAAGCTTTAGCACAAAGGATAGTAAAAAAAGATGTTCCTACTTCGTTGCAAAATAAAAAAGTTATAGCTTTAGATATGAGTGCTTTAATAGCAGGGGCAAAATACAGAGGTGAATTTGAAGATAGATTAAAAGCAGTTGTAAATGAAGTAATAAAACATAAGAATGTAATTTTATTTATAGATGAAATTCACACCATTGTAGGTGCAGGTGCAAATGAAGGGAGCATGGATGCAGCAAATATTTTAAAACCTGCTTTAGCAAGAGGTGAGCTTCATACTATAGGTGCTACAACCTTAAAAGAATATAGAAAATATTTTGAAAAAGATGCAGCTTTACAAAGAAGATTTCAGCCTGTAAATGTAGCTGAACCTAGTGTAAATGAAGCTTTGGCTATGCTTAGAGGTATAAAAGAAAAATTAGAAATTCATCATAATGTAACTATCAATGATAGTGCTTTAGTGGCAGCTGCAAAGCTATCTAAGCGTTATATAGCTAATAGATTTTTACCTGATAAAGCGATTGATTTAATTGATGAGGCTGCAGCGGAATTAAAAATGCAAATAGAAAGTGAGCCAAATTCTTTAAGAAAGGTTAGAAAGCAAATTGAAAGTTTGGAAGTAGAAAATGAAGCTTTAAAAATGGAAGAAAATGAAGCTAATGAAAAAAGATTGGAGGAGATTAAAAAAGAATTAGCAAATTTAAAAGAAGAGCAAATCAAACTTAATGCTAAATTTGAAAATGAAAAAGCAGTATTTAATGGCATAAGTGCAAAGAAAAAAGAAATCGATACTTTAAAAAATGAAGCTATTTTGGCTAAAAATAAAGGAGATTTCCAAAAGGCTGCTGAAATAGAATATGGCAAAATTTTAGAGTGTGAAAAAGAGGTTTTAAATTTAGAAGAAAAATGGAAACAAATGACCCAAGAAGGAGTTTTGCTTAAAAATCAAGTAGATGAGGATTTAGTAGCTGGTATTTTAAGTAAATGGACAGGCATTAGTGTGCAAAAAATGCTCACTTCTGAAAAACAAAAATATTTACATATTCAAGAGTATTTACAAGAAAGCGTCATAGGGCAAGATGAGGCTTTGAGTGCTTTAGCTAAAGCTATTAAGCGTAACAAAGCAGGGTTAAATCAAGCAACTAAGCCTATAGGAAGCTTTTTATTTTTAGGGCCAACTGGAGTAGGTAAAACAGAAAGTGCGAAGGCTTTGGCTAAATTTTTATTTGATGATGAAAAAGCTATGGTGCGTTTTGATATGAGTGAATTTATGGAAAAACACAGTGTATCAAGACTTTTAGGTGCACCTCCAGGATATATAGGGCATGAAGAAGGTGGGGAATTAACTGAAGCTGTTAGAAGAAAGCCTTATAGTGTGATTTTATTTGATGAAGTAGAAAAAGCCCATAAAGATGTATTTAATATACTTTTGGGAATTTTAGATGATGGTAGGGCTACAGATAGTAAAGGCGTAACGATTGATTTTACTAATACTATCATTATCTTAACTTCTAATATAGGTGCAAATTTTATTATGGAGTTAAAGAGCGAAGAAAGAGAAAAAGCTATCAAAGAAGCTCTTAGAAGCTTTTTTAGACCTGAGTTTTTAAATCGTTTGGATGATATTATTACTTTTAATCCTTTGGGAGAAAGTGAAGCTGAAAAAATAGTTAAATTGCTTTTTAATACCTTGCAAAAAAGTCTTGAAAATAGAGGTATTAAAGCAAGCTTGAGTGATAATGCTGCTAGGTTAATAGCAAAGGTTGGTTTTGATGTGGATTTTGGTGCAAGACCATTAAAAAGAGCTTTATATGATATGGTAGAAGATAAATTAAGTGATATGATATTATCGGATGAATTAAATGAAAATGATGAGATTATTATAGATTCTAAAGATGATGAGATTATCATTGTTAAACAATAAGCAAGTGTAATACTTGCTTATTTAGAGTAAAATTATCTTAATAATACTAAATTGTAAATACTTCGTATATTTGATTAAAAAATTATCATTTTTTATCTATTCTTAACAATAAATATTTTAAAATCTTTAATGATATTTCTATAATTTAAGGAACAACAAATGAGTGATTTAGATATTTTTAATCGCCGTTTAGACGCATTAGAAAAACTTCCTCTTTTGAAAAATGAGATTTCTATCTCTAAAGCCTTAGAGCAATCAGGTTTTTCAAGAAGAGATTTTATGAAATGGGCTAGTGCTATGACCGCATTTTTAGCATTACCTGCTAGCTTTACTCCAGTAGTTGCAAGAGCTGCTGAGCTTAGTGATAGACTTCCAGTGATTTGGCTTCATATGGCTGAATGTACAGGATGTTCTGAAAGTTTATTAAGAAGTGATGCTCCTACCATTGATAGTTTGATTTTTGATCATATTTCTTTAGAATATCATGAAACTATAATGGGTGCTGCAGGTTGGCAAGCTGAACATAATCTTGAAGCTGCTATGGAAAAATATAAAGGTAGATATATCTTAATGGTAGAAGGTGGTATACCAACAGGTGCTACAGAAAACTTTTTAACTATAGGACCACATGGAAAAACAGGAAGACAATTAGCAGAACAAGCCTGTAATGATGCTTTAGCTATTTTTGCTATAGGTACTTGTTCAGCTTTTGGTGGTATCCAAGCTGCTAGACCTAATCCAAGCAATGCTGTAAGCTTAAGTAAAGTAACAAATAAAACAGTTATTAATGTACCAGGTTGTCCTCCAAGTGAAAAAAATATTATAGGTAATGTGATTCATTACATATTGTATCAAACATTGCCAGCACTTGATGCCTATAATAGACCAAAATGGGCTTATGGGTTAAGAATTCATGATCTTTGTGAAAGAAGAGGACGCTTTGATGCGGGTGAATTTGTGCAACAATTTGGTGATGAGGGAGCAAAAAAAGGATATTGTCTTTATAAAGTAGGTTGTAAAGGCCCTTATACTTTTAATAATTGCTCAAGAGAGAGATTTAATCAACATACTTCATGGCCAATCCAAGCAGGACATGGTTGTATAGGCTGTTCTGAACCTGATTTTTGGGATACTATGGGACCTTTTGAAGAAGTGATGGCAGGAAGATTATTTGATACTGTTTATGGCTTGGGTGCTGATAGCATTTCAGATAAAATTGGTATAGGTGTGCTTTGTGTAACAGGCGTAGCTGTTGCTGCGCATGCTGTAATTGCTTCATTAGAAAAAAATAAGGATTAAAAATGTCAAAAAGAATTATTATAGATCCACTTACTAGAATAGAAGGACATTTAAGAGTTGAAGTAGTGGTTGATGAAAATAATGTCATTAAAGAAGCATATTCAGGATCGACTTTATGGAGAGGGATTGAAACTATTGTAAAAGGTCGTGATCCAAGAGATGCAGGCTTTTTAACTCAAAGAATTTGTGGTGTTTGTACTTTTTCACATTATAGAGCAGGGATTATCGCAGTAGAAAATGCTTTAGGTATTACTCCGCCACTAAATGCAGTTTTAACTAGAACTTTAATGAATGCAGCTTTATATATGCATGATCATCCTGTACATTTTTATCAACTTCATGGTCTTGATTTTGTTGATGTTGTAAGTGCTTTAAGTGCTGATGTAAAAAAAGCAAGTGATGAAGCATTTAAATATACTGATATGCCTTATGCAACAGGTGCAGATAAGCTTTTAGAAGTTCAGCAAAGACTAAAAATCTTTGTAGATAAAGGAAATCTTGGACCATTTGCAAATGCTTATTATGGACACGCAACTTATCGCTTTACTC
This sequence comes from Campylobacter sp. IFREMER_LSEM_CL1085, assembly GCF_025772235.1. Classification (NCBI taxonomy): domain Bacteria; kingdom Pseudomonadati; phylum Campylobacterota; class Epsilonproteobacteria; order Campylobacterales; family Campylobacteraceae; genus Campylobacter; species Campylobacter sp. IFREMER_LSEM_CL1085. The sequence continues at coordinate 19,853 of NZ_JAKMRU010000011.1, forward strand.
CTGAGCAAAACCTTATTGCACTTTCGCATTATTTAGAATGTTTAAGAATTCAAAGAACAATAGCTCAAGCTATGGCGATTTTTGGTGCTAAAAATCCTCATCCACAAAGTTTAACAGTAGGTGGTGTAACTTGTGTTATGGATCTTTTAAACCCATCAAGAATGGCTGAATATATGACTAAATTCCAAGAAGTAGCTGATTTTATTAATCGTGCTTATTATCCGGATTTAATCATGGCAGCTAAAGCTTACTCTAAAGAAGCAAGTGTATTAAATGATGTAGGGGTAAATAACTTCTATACTGAGAGAGAATTCCAAATTTCAAGTGATGAATGGTTGTTTGAAGGTGGTATTATTAGAAATGGTGATTTGAGTAAGGTTGAAGAAGTAGATGAAGCTAAAATCACTGAAGAGGCTACAAGATCATGGTATGCAGACAATGAAGCTTTACATCCTTATGATGGTAAAACTAATCCAAACTATACAGGCTTAATTGATGGTGAAAGCATTGATGATAAAGGTAATATGGTTCATAGTAAGGTATTTGATATTAAAGGCAAATATAGCTGGATTAAAGCTCCAAGATATGAAAATTCGCCTATGCAAGTTGGACCATTAGCAAATATTTTAGTAAATTATGCTAAGGGTAATAAAATTGTAGTAGAAGCGGTTGATTCTTTCTTAAAAGCTACGAATTTACCAGTTCAAGCACTTATGAGCACTTTAGGAAGAACAGGCGCTAGAGCAATTGAAGCTAAAATTATTGCTGATCATGGTTTAAAAGCATTTAATTCTTTGATTGAAAATTTAAAAACAGATGAAAGTACTTGTGCTACTTATGTAATTGATAAAAACAAAGAATACAAAGGTAGATTTATGGGAAGTGCACCTCGTGGTGCATTGAGCCATTGGTGTAGGATTAAAAATGGTGTAATTGAAAATTGGCAAGCAGTAGTTCCTTCTACTTGGAATGCAAGTCCAAAAGATGCAAATGGAGTAGGTGGTAGCTATGAACAATGTCTTATTGGTATGAAACTAGCTGATGTTAAACAGCCTTTAGAAGTAATAAGAGCTATTCACTCTTATGATCCTTGTATAGCATGTGCAGTACATGTAATGGATACTAAAGGTAATAATCTTAGCGAGTATAAAGTTAATGTAAATTTATAAGGAAAGGACTTTAGTATGGATTCTAAACATTCCTTAAAATCAAACAGAAAGGCTGAATACGAATTTAGTATCGGTCTTCGTTTTACACATTGGTTAAGAGCGGTTGCAATCGTGATTTTAGTGGGAACTGGATATTATATTTCTTATGTATTTCAAGCTCCTTCTATTTCATCTGAACCGACTTTATTTATGCAGGCAAAATACCGCATGGTGCACCAAATTTTTGGTTTTATCTTAATAGCTTGTGTGATTTTTAAAACATATTTGTTCTTTTTTGATTCAAAAAGTGATGGCGAGAGAAAGAGTATAAAAGATATTTTTAATGTAAAATTATGGATAGAGCAGATTAAATTTTACATTTTCCTAGGAAAGCACCCGCATTTACAAGGTGTATATAATCCTTTGCAATTTGTAACTTACCTTTTCTTTTATCTTGTTATGTTTGGGCTTATTTTAACAGGTCTAATCCTTTATATGCATGTATATCATGAAGGCTTGGGTGGATTTTTATATAATATCTTAAGACCTATTGAGGTAATGTTGGGTGGATTGGCTGATGTTAGAACCTATCATAGAATTTTAATGTGGGTTGTGTTGATTTTTGTTCCAGTGCATATTTATATGGCTGTATTTAACTCAGTTAAAGGTAAAGATGGTGCTTTAGATGCTATCTTTAGCGGTTATAAATTTGTAAGAGAAAATCGTTGAAACTTCTAGTTTTAGGTATTGGTAATATTATGTTTGCAGATGAGGGCTTAGGCGTTCATCTTTGCAAACTTTTAGAAAAAAATTATAAGTTTTATCATGAAAAAGACTCAGTGAGTTTTGTAGATGGTGGAACTTTGGCTTTACAACTTAGCTATATTATAGCCGAATATGATGAAATGATTGTGATTGATTGTATTGCAGCAGATGATGCTAAGATTGGAGATATTTTTTTCTTTCCTTATGATGCAATGCCAAAAAAAGTTAATTGGAGTGGTAGTGCGCATGAGGTTGAAATGCTTCAAACTTTACAATACATGGAGCTTATGGGAGATTTACCTAAAACTCAAATTTTAGCTTGCGTGCCAAAGCGTATAGAGCCATTGAGTTTTGAACTTTCAAAAGAAGTCTTAAATGCTTTAGAAAAAATGGAGAAAATTTTACTTGATTTTTTAGAGAAAAAAGGCTTTACTTATAAGAGAGTTGCTAATTATAATATACAAGAGCTTGCTCTAAATTCTTATAAAAGCTAAGCAAAAAAGCTTAGCTTAAATTCTAATCATCAAATTTTTGTCCTAAGAAATTTCCATTTATATCAGTATAAATTTCCATCATATTATTAAGTTTAAATTTATAACCTTGAATTTCTTTTTCAACTTTAATTATGCTTGCATTTGGGTGCATTTTTTTAATCGTTGCTAAAACATTTGGACTTAAAAAAGAAGTATCAATTGGTCTGTATTTTGCATCGATTTCTTTCCAATCTCCATTGATAAAAAACTCAAGCTCAGTTCCATTGTCTAAATAAACATCAAAGCTATCAATATCTTGTTTAACTAAAGCAATGTTTGAACCTGTAAAATGTTTTTGTATGAAATTTTTAGAATTTGCTGGTAAAGCATTAACTCCTACAATCATATCTTGTGCAAAAACAAAACCTGCAGTAACTAATGTTGCTAAAGCTATTTTTAATTTCATTTTTTATCCTTTATGTTGAATTATTTATGAAATCATATTGCTATTGAGTGAATTTTGTGTGAACTTAAAAGAAATAGCAAGTATTTAATTGTATAATGATAAAAAAGTTTTTTAAAAGGATAAATAATGTATAGGTTTGCACCATCGCCTACTGGAGATATGCATATTGGAAATTTAAGAGCAGCTTTATTTAATTATATTAAAGCAAGACAAGAAAATTCTGATTTTATTTTGCGTATTGAAGATACGGATAATGCTAGAAATATAGCTGGAAAAGAAGAAGAAATAAAAGCTATTTTAAAAGAATTTGGTATAACTTGGCAGCATTATTATGTACAAAGTGAGAATTTGAAATTTCATCGTCAAATGGCTTTAAAGCTAGTAAGTGAAAAAAAAGCTTTTGCTTGTTTTTGCACTGAGGATGAATTAGCTCATAAAAAAGAACTAGCTAAAAGTAAAAATCAAGCATATAGATACGATGGTACTTGTGAAAAACTTGCAGATATTGATGTATTAAATTGTGAAAAACCTTTCGTAATCCGTCTTAAAAAACCTCAATCGCAAATGAAATTTATAGACTATATTAAAGGTGAGATTAGTTTTAATCCTGAAGATATTGATAGTTTTGTAATTATGAGGGCTGATAAAACCCCAACTTATAATTTTGCTTGTGCGGTTGATGATATGCTAGAAGGTGTTACTTGTATTATAAGGGGCGAAGATCATGTTTCAAATACTCCTAAGCAAGAACATATTAGAGCAAGTTTGGGTTATGATAAAAGCATGACTTATGTACATTTGCCTATCATTTTAAATGAAGAAGGTGTTAAAATGAGCAAAAGAGAGGCTCATTCTAGTGTAAAATGGATGCTTGATAATGGATATTTAGCAAGTGCTATTGCAAATTATTTAATCCTTCTAGGTAATAAAACTCTAAAAGAGATTTTTACTTTAGAAGAAGCCATAGAATGGTTTGATTTGAAAAAAGTTTCAAAATCTCCTGCAAGATTTGATACTAAGCGTTTAATGCAAATTAACCGTGAGCATATAAAAATGCTTGATAATGATAAATTAAATTCTTTATTAAATTTAGGCAAAGATGTAGCTGAGCTTGCAAAATTTTATACTCAAGAAGCTAGCACGCTAAATGAGATAAGAGAAAAAATACAAGCAATTTTTGCAGTTAAAAATTATAATGAATTTGAAAAAGAATGTAAGTTGATTAAAGAAGTTTTAAAAGATTTAGATCTACCTCAAGAATATGATGAGTTTAAAAAGATTTTGATGGAAAAAACAAATTTAAAAGGTAAAAATTTCTTTATGCCTTTGCGTTTGGTATTAACAGGAGTTACTCACGGACCTGAAATGAGTGAAATTTATACTCTAATCAAGCCTTTTGTTAAAGAAATTATAAAGGAGTAAAATGGGAGTTGGAACAAGTTTGATTGTATCTTTGGTGCAAATTTTTTCTTTAGTTATTGAAATTTATGTATGGATTATAATCATTGCAGCATTGATTTCTTGGGTAAGGCCTGATCCATATAATCCTATAGTGCAAATTTTATATCGTTTAACTAATCCTGCTTATGCTTTTGTAAGAAGGTTTATTCCTACTACTATAGGGAGTATTGATTTAGCACCTTTGATTATTATTTTAGGATTAAAATTTATCCAAATATTTTTATCAAATTTAATTTTAGGAAGTTTATAAGTGTTGAAAAAAAGTGTAGTGTTACTTTTAGCTGGAGTGGTTTTTGCAAATAGTGCAATGTATTCTTATAAAGAATTAGAGCAAAGACCAAATTCTTTAGCTAAGGATTATTATTTATATCGTTTATTAGAAAAAAATGAATTTAAAAAAGAAGAAGTTGAAGGTTTAAAAGAACATATTTATCGTTATGCAGGGCGTATTAAAAATGCCATTGAAGCCATTATTCCGCCTTTGGGGTATAATAAAGAATATGAAGCTTGTTATAAATTTAATACGCAAAATATCTTAGATGCTAATGCTACTTGTCAGCTTATAAGATTAAATAGTTTAACTTTTATACAAGATCTTAATGCTTCAGTGCGTAATGAGATGAAAAAAAATATCCCACAGGATAATCCAAATTTAACAAAACTTTTAGAAGCTTTTGATGCTAAAGATCCTCTAAGTTATGCGGTTTTAAATTATGATAGTGCTAATTTTTATAAAATCTATAATTTCTTAAAAGATAAAAAAGATTTTTTCTTAGAAAAAGATTTTGTAAATGAATTAGCTAAAGAAAAAGAATTTACAAATTTTGTAAAAGAAATTATCATTAAGAAAAAAAGTCCATTGATAAGAAAATCTCTAGTCAATGTAGATGCAAATTTAACTTTTCAAGATAATGCTTTTTATCTAGGTGTAAATGCTATTTTAGAAAATGACGATAAAAAAGCATTGGAATTTTTTCAAGTAGCAAAAGATACTTTTAAAAGCAAACCTTTGGCAGATAATGCAAATTTTTGGCTATATTTGATCACTCAAGATAAAAAGTACATTGATGAGCTTGCTCAAAGTGATTCTTTAAATATTTATAGTCTTTATGCAAGAGAGTTAAAAGGCTTGCCTTTACCTAAAATAGAAGAATTAAAGCCAAAAAAACAAAAAAATAATTTTGATATGAAAGATCCTTTTGCTTGGCAAAAGCTCGCAAAAGAAATTGCAAAAGGTACTCCTAATGAGCTAGAAAAACTTGCAAAAGATTTTTATACCAAGGAAAATATCGCTATTTATGCCTATATTAAAGAAAGGGCCGAAGGTTTTAAAAAACATTATTTTATTATGCCTTATTTTGAATATTTAAAAGATTATTCTACACAAAGAAAAGCTATGATTTTAGCTTTAGCTAGACAAGAAAGTCGTTTTATACCAACAGCCATTTCAACTTCTTATGCTTTGGGTATTATGCAATTTATCCCATTTTTAGCTAATCATATAGGCAATAAAGAACTGCAAATTCCAAATTTTGATCAAGATATGCTTTTTGAACCAAAAACAGCTTATACTTTTGCAAATCATCATTTAGATTATTTAGAATCTAAACTTAATTCCCCGGTTTTTGTGGCTTATGCTTATAATGGAGGTATAGGATTTACCACTAGAATGCTCAAAAGAGAAGATATGTTTAGAGCGGGAAAATATGAGCCATTTTTATCAATGGAGCTTGTTCCTTATGCAGAAAGCAGGGTATATGCTAAGAAAGTTTTAGCTAATTATGTTGTTTATTTGCATCTTCTGAACGATAATACACCGATTTCGAAATTTTTTGAAACTTTAGCTCAAAACACTGATTCTCAAAACACAAATCAAGTTTTAAAATAGGTTTTTGCACTAATTCATTAAGAGTGATTTTGTAATAACTTGCATAATCACTCTTAATGATATATTTAAATAATTTATCATTTTGATCTAAGGTTTTTATATTAGTTTTTTCTCCATCTATGAGTATTGAAATTTGCTCTTGCTTGATGTTGATATTTGGCAAAAAACTAAGTACAAAAACTTCTTTTTGACTTTTTTCATCTAATACAGGGTTTAAATAGCTCAATAAAGCAACTACTCTATTATCTTTATAATTAAAATTAATTTTTTGTGCATACATTAGAGTTTGGCTTTTTAAATTAATTTCACTTTGCTCTTGGGTTTTATTAGAGCATGCGGTAAAAATAAGTGTTAAAAAAATAATCATATAAACTTTTTTCATATTTTTGTTCCTAATTTTTTTATAATTATAAGCTTTTAACTTTTAAAAAGATATAATTTCATTTATTTTATTTGATTTAAGGAAGTTATGAAAAGATTAGCAATGGCTTTTAGCGGGCCTTCCAATTCAGGTAAAACGACTTTGATTACTCAAGTTGCTAAGTATTTTATGGAACAAAATTATAAAGTATGCATTATAAAACACGATCCAAAAGATAAAGCAAGCTTTGATATAGCAAAAAAAGATAGTTTTAAATTTTTTCAAAGTGGTGCTGATGTAATGGTTTTAAGTCCTACAAGGACAACTTTATTTACACATTCTCCAAGTACTTTAGATGAAGCTATTTCTAAGCTAGGAGAATTTGATTTTTTACTTATAGAGGGCTTAAAAACCTTAGATATGCCAAGAATTAGCGTTTTTTGTAAAGAAGTAGATGAGAGCTATTTTGCTTATTCTAAGGCTATTGCAAGCTATGAGAAAATTGAAAATAAAAATTTAACTTGGCTTTATTTGGATGATTTGGAAAGTATTTGTGATTTTATATTAAAAAATTCAAAAAAAGTATAGAGGTAAAATATGCAAGAATTAATTGACGATATACAAAAAGCAGTGATTGAAATTTCAAAAGAACTTAGATATTTAAAAGATTTTGATTATACCACTTCTCAAAATGCCACAGGAGATAATCAATTAAAACTTGATGTAAAAAGCGATGAGATTATCACTAGAATTTTAAAGCAAAGCAAAGGTTTAAAAAGCTTAATTAGCGAGGAAAAACAAGAGCAATTGCTAATCAATGAAAATGAAAAATATGTTGTTGCTTATGATCCTTTAGATGGTTCTTCTTTAGTAGATGTGAATTTTGCTATAGGTTCTATTTTTGCTATTTATGAGCAAAAGGCTAGTGCAAAAAATCTAAAAGCAGCAATTTATGCTATTTATGGCGTGCGTTTAGAGCTTATAGTGTGTATAGACACTCCTAAGCTTTATAGATTAAACGAAAAAGATGAATTTGTTTTTGTTAAGGATTTAAAATTAAACGAAAAAGGCAAATTAAATGCAAGCGGTGGGACACAAAAAAATTGGTCAAATACTCATAGAGCCTTTATAAAAGCTTTATTTGATGAGGGTTATCGCTTGAGATATTCTGGTGCTATGGTGAGTGATTTGCACCAAATTTTACTCAAAGGTGGAGGGTTGTTTTCATATCCTGCAACAAGCGATGCACCAAATGGAAAATTAAGAGCATATTTTGAGGTGTTTCCTTTTGCTTTTATTTTTGAAAAAGCAGGAGGATTTTCTACCAATGGAGAAAATGATTCTTTACTTGATTTAGAATTTGAAAAAATTCATGCAAGTACGCCATGCTTTTTGGGTTCTAAATATGAAATTGAAAAACTAAAACAAGCTTATAAAGGTTTTTAATGGCTGAAGTTAAAGATGAATTTGAGTTGGCTTTAGAAGTTAAAAAAAATGAACTTCAAGCTTGTCAAAACGAAAAAAAAAGAAAATCTTGTTTACCTTGCTCTATGATTTTTGAGTGCTCTTTAAGAAAAGAGTATATAGAAGCAGTTTATAAGAGTATGTCTAAAGGTAAAGAAGGTGGATTTGATTTTTAATAAAGGTTGAAAATGCGTTATATTACTACCCCGATATATTATGTAAATGATGTGGCTCATATTGGTCATGCTTACACTACGATTATAGCAGATACTTTGGCTAGATTTTATCGCTTACAAGGAGAAAAAACATTCTTTTTAACAGGCACAGATGAACATGGTCAAAAAATAGAGCAAGCTGCTAGCGTTAGAAATTTTACTCCTAAAGAATATGCAGATGAAATTAGTGCTAAGTTTAAAAAACTTTGGGATGAGTTTGAAATTTCTTATGATTATTTCATTAGAACTACGGATGAAAATCACAAATTAAGCGTTCAAAAAGCATTTAAAAAAATGTATGATAAAGGTGATATTTACAAAGGCACTTATGAAGGCTTTTATTGTGTTTCTTGTGAGAGTTATTTTACTCAAACTCAACTTATAAATGAGTGTCATTGTCCAGATTGTGGTAAGAAAACACAGCTTTTAAAAGAAGAAAGTTATTTTTTCAAGCTTTCTAAATATCAAGATCAAATTCTTAAATGGTACAAAGAAAAAGAGCCGATTTTACCCAAAAATAAGGCTAATGAGTTGATTTATTTTGTAGAAGGTGGCTTAAAAGATCTTTCCATTACAAGAACGAGTTTTGAATGGGGTATAAAGCTTCCAAAAGAACTAAATGATGAAAAACATGTGGTGTATGTTTGGCTTGATGCTTTGATGAATTATGTGAGTGCTTTGGGCTATGGACTTGATGATGAAAATATGGATCTTTGGCCTGCTTATATACACTTTGTAGGCAAAGATATTTTGCGTTTTCATGCAGTGTATTGGCCTGCGTTTTTGATGAGTTTAGAACTTCCTTTACCTAAATTTATAGCAGCACATGGTTGGTGGACTAAAGATGGTGAAAAAATGAGCAAATCTAAAGGTAATGTAGTAGCGCCTAAAGAAGTAGCAGATACTTTTGGTTTAGAGGCTTTTAGATATTTTTTACTCAGAGAAGTTCCTTTTGGTAATGATGGAGATTTTTCGCAAAAAGCATTAATCACTAGAATCAATGCAGAATTAAGCAATGAGCTTGGAAATTTATTAAATAGAATTATCGGTATGAGTGCTAAGTATTCTCAAAATATTATTGAGTGTAAAGATGTGAATTTGTATTTTAATCAAGAATTAAATGAATGCAAAGAGTATTTAGATAATGCAATCAATGCTTTGGAAAATATCCAGCCAAATCGCTATTTAGAGGAACTTTTCAAGGCTTTATCTTTAGCAAATTTAAGTATTAGTAAATATGAGCCTTGGAATTTGATTAAAAATAATCAAACGCAAAAAGCTAATGCTTTAGTGGCTTTATGTGCTAATATTTTAACAAAAGCAACTATTTTACTTTCAGCTGCTATGCCAAAGACAGCATTAAAAATTGCAAAGGCTTTAAATTTTGAAATATCAAACGAAAATTATCAAAAACTAATTTTAAATAATCAATTATGTGATTTAAAATCAAGTGCATGTGAAGCTTTGTTTCCAAAAGTTGAATTAACCCAAGAAAACAAAAAAGAAGAAAAATTAGAAGAGAAGCCAAATTTAGCTCAAATTAAAATAGATGATTTTAAAAAAATCGAAATCAAAGTAGCATCAGTAAAAGATTGTCAGAATATAGAAGGCAGTGAAAAGCTTTTAAAATTTCAACTTGAACTTGAAAATGGCGAACTAAGACAAGTACTTTCAGGTATTGCTAAATTTTATAAAGCTAGTGAGTTAATAGGCAAGCAAGTTTGCGTAATTACAAATCTAAAAAAAGCTAAAATTTTTGGTCATGAAAGCCAAGGTATGATTTTAAGTGCTCAAAAAGATGAAAAATTAGTTTTGATAAGCCCGCAAGGCTTTATCGAAAATGGAGCTTTAATAGGCTAGATGAATATTTCTAACTTTATCGAACTTATTAATGCTCGAGTTTTAAATTATGGAGCAACTTCTAGTGTTTATGATTTTAGTATAGATTTAAACAAAGTCAAACAAGCAAGTGTATTTTTTGCTAAGAATAATGAACAAGCTAGTTTTGCTATAAAACTTGGAGCATATGTTATAGTAAGTGAGGAAAGATTAAAACTTGAAGATAAAGATGTGTTTTATCTTCAAGTTGATGATTTAGAAGCAACTATTTTTAGACTTTTTAGATTTTTAAGTGAAGAAAAATCTTATGAATTTATATATTGCAATCATGTAGAATTAAAATTTGCAAAGGCATTTAATTTTAAAGTCTTAAACTCAAATATTTTATTAGATTTTGATCTTTTAAAAAATTCAAAAGAAAAAACTTTCTTTTGCTCTGATGATGAAAAATTTATTTTAAAACTTAAATCAAATTTTCATACTTTAAAAGCATGTAAATACGAAATTTTAGGCTCTAAATCTTTATTTCAAACGAGTTTGCTTTGTAAAAATTTGTATTTTAAAGATTTAAAATTTGCATTTTTTTATGCAGATATTTTTGCTAGATTTATTGATTTTGCTGAAAAGCAAAATCTATCTTTTAATTTTAATGAAAAAAAGTTAGATCTTTTTAAGGCATATTTTTTAAACTCAAAAAATGAAATTTGTGCTTTTGGTGGAAGTTCTAGAGTAATTTTACTTGTGGAAAACGAAAAAGATTTTGAATTTATATGCCAAAAGCTCCAAGGCGTTAAAGATTTCAAAATAGCATTAAAAAATTCATTATTTTGTGATTTTTCTTATATAAATTTGAGTGAATTAAAGAATTTTTTTGATTTTAAATATTGCCTAATCAAAGAAAGCGAAGAAGAGTTTTTGGAGTATTTTTTAGCACGAGAGAAAAAAATTAGTTTATTTGATTAAAAAAATATCAACTTTAAAAAGATATATTTACGATTTTATTTTATTAATTTAAGGAAAAAATATGAAAAAATTTTTATTTTTAAGTTTATTTGCTGCAGCTGCATTAAATGCTGAAATTTTAGTTTATGGTCCAGGTGGTCCTGCTCCTGTTTTGAAAGAGCTTGCTAAGCAATTTGAAGAAAAACATGGAGAAAAAGTTATTATTAATGCAGGACCAACACCTAAATGGATAAAAAAAGCAAAAACAGATGCTGATATTATTTATTCAGGTAATACTTCTATGATGGATGGTTTTGTTAAAGCAATGCCAAAACAAATCAAAATACAAGATGTTCAAGTTTTAAATGCTAGAGGCTCGGGTATGATTGTGAGAGCAAATAATCCAAAAAAAATTAAAAAATTTGAAGATCTTTTAAAAGATGGTGTTAATGTTATGGTGGTTGATGGAGCAGGGCAGGTTGGCTTATATGAGGATATGGCTTTAAAAACAGGAAAAATTGAAAACCTAGAAAAATTAAGAAAAAACATTAAAGTATATGCTAAAAATTCAAAAGCAGCGGTTGATGAGTGGAAAAATAATCAAAATATCGATGCTTTAATCATTTGGACACATTGGATTAAAGCAGTTGGAGAGAAAGAAAATAAATTTATTTTAGCGGATAAAAATTCAATCATTTACAGAGCGGCTGAAATAGTTCCAACGCAAAAAGGTTTAAAAAATCCAAAAGTAGCTGAATTCATCAAATTTACACAAAGTAAAGAAGCTCAAAAAATTTGGAAAAAAGAAGGTTGGGTAGTTAAATAAAAATCAAAGCATTTTACAAAAAGTAAAATGCTTTTATAGTATTATTTTTCGTTGATTTCTGCTTCGATGCTAATTTGTACTTCATCGCTAAGTGTTAAGCTAGAAGTATCAGGAGCAAATTTGAAATCACTTCTTTTAATTTGTCCTTGTAGAGTAAAACCTGCTTTTTCTTTGCCACTATCTGTTTTAATAACGCCGCCAATTTCAGTATCTAAAACAACATCTTTGCTTACTCCAGCAATGCTTAATGAGCCATACATTTTACCTTTTTCATTAGAGATTTTTTCATATTTACTCATAGTAAAAGTAATGTTTGGATGAGTTTTTGCTTTAAAAAAATCATCTTGTTGTAAATGCGCATCTCTTGCTTTATTTTCTGTGTTTATAGAAGCAACTTTTATATTTGCTTGAAGTTTGTTAAATTCAAATTTAGCACTATCAAAATCAATTACTGCATCATAATCTTTAAAATTTCCATTTACATTGCTAATTTGTAAATGTTTGATTTTAAAAGCTACATTTGTGTGTGCTTTATCTAAGCTAAATTCTTTACTCAAAGCACTACTTGCCAAAATCGAAGCAGCTAAAAATGAACCAAATAATATTTTTTTCATGTTTTCTCCTTAATGTTTAAAAAAGCAAATTATACAAACTAAAATAAAATGAAAGTAAATTTTTAAACATATTCTATAAAATCTTTTACATTAGCCTCTTTAAAGCCTTTTAGTCTTAATAAACAACTATCACATTTACCACAAGCTTTATCTTCTCTTTCATAGCAAGACCAAGTATATTCTAAGGCTACCTTTTCTTTTAGGGCTAATTCAACTATTTGTCCTTTACTTAGATGAACTAACGGGGTTTTTATTTGTACTTTGCAAGTTTTTGTTGTTCCTTCATTGATAAATTCATTGGCTTTTTGTATAAATTTCGCACTGCAATCAGGATAACCACTGCTATCTTCTTGTACCACTCCTATAAAAATACTTTCACAATTTTCCTTTTCAGCTATAGCACCTGCGATAGATAAAAAAATACCATTTCTAAAAGGAACATAGGTATTTGGGACTTCTTTTTCATGTAGTTTTTCTTTGGGAATTTCTAAATTTAAATCTGTTAGTGAGTTTCCTCCAATATTTGCTATAAATGACACATCTAAAATATATTTTGTTTTTATGTTAAGTTTTTCACAAATTTTATTAAAACATTCCCTTTCTTTAAGCATGGTGCGTTGGTTATAGTCAAAATGTAAAGCAATGATCTCATATCCTTCTTTTTTAGCTAAATATGCACATAAAGTACTATCCATACCACCACTTATAATACAAAGAGCTTTTTTCATGCTTTTCCTTAATTTTGATATAATTTGAAATTATAAAATCAAAAGGATAATAATGATTTTTTGTGAAGAAGAAATGGATATTTCTTTTCTTGAAAAAATAGCCCAGAAAATGAGCGATCAAAATATAGAGCTTGTTTTGGTAGATGAAAGAGTTATGCGTGAGATTAATTTTAGTCAAAGAGGTATAGATAAAACTACAGATGTGTTATCTTTTCCTTTGATACAAAATTGTGAAAATTTACTTGGCAGTATTGTGATAAATTTAGATGAAGTAAGTAAAAAAGCAATGGAGTATAAACACAGTAATGAAGAAGAGATGGCATTACTTTTTATACATGCTATGCTTCATTTACAAGGATATGATCATGAGGTAGATCAAGGACAAATGAGACAAAAAGAACAAGAATGGATTGAATATTTTAAGCTACCAAAAAGCCTGATAGTAAGAGTGCAAGAGGAGTAAATATTTAAAAAATTTTAGCTTATGTGTGAGTTATATACCTATAATGAAAATACATTTATACTAAATATTTTAGGAAAAATTTGATATTTGTTTATCTAGTTTGACAAAGAGTAGTACTAATTATGATTTTGTCCAAACAAAGTAAAATCAATATTTAAGGTGAGAAAATCAATACGGAGCCTATGATAAAGCTCCTTATTCTGCCGGAGCAATTGAAATTTTTATAAGTTTTGATAAGGGTTAAAGCCTTTTTAGAAGAAAATTTAAAACTTGCTTATTTGATCTTAAACAATTTTAATCGTCAAATTTTTGTCTTAAAATAGTCCCATTATCATCAATATAAAGTTTCATTTGATTATTAAGTTCTATTTTGTAATATGAAATTTTTCTTTCTATTTCAATAATCGCTGCATTTGGATAGGTATTTTTAATGGTATTTTGTATTGCTAAAGGCAAAATAGCATAATTTAAAGATCTGAAATTTTCAGCTTCTTTAAATTCTCCATTGAGTGAAAACTCAATTTCACTTCCATCACTTAAATAAATTTCGTAAGAATATCCATCTTGTTCTACTAGACCAATCTCTGCATTAAAGTAATCTTTAATAAACTGTTTGATATTTACCGGCAAAGAATCAGGTGCTATGACTATACCAGCATTAAGAGTATTTAAACTAATCAAAAAAGCTAAAGCTAGTTTTTTCATTTTTAACCTTATTATATTTTTGACGATATTGTATCTTATTAATGTGAATTTTATGTGTAAGCTAGAATTTAAATAGCTTTTTGTTATAATTATCAAAAATACAAAGTAGGGCAATGGTAGCTTCATTTTTAATCGCTTTTAATGTTATTGTATTTATTTTTGTAAATTATCTTTATTTTGGTTCTTTAAATTTAGATACTATTTTGGGTTTAAATTTATTTTTTTTTCAAGGATTTTACTGGCAAATTTTAAGCTCAATATTTATGCATGGAAATTGGCCTCATTTGATTTTAAATATGATAGTGCTTTTTCAATTTGGTTCTATGCTTGAAAAATACTTAAAAAGTTTTAAATTTGCCCTGCTTTATTTAATCGGTGGAATTCTTTGCTCTTTGCTTAGTGCTTTTTATGTGTATTTAAGTTTTGATGGTAGTTTTGTAAATGTAGTGGGTGCAAGTGGTGCTATATGTGTTTTAATGGGGTATTATGCATATTTGGATAAAACCGCCACCAAAGGACTTATTGTGGCTATATTGTTAATGAGTTTTGTGCCTATTTTTATGGGTGTTAATATAGCTTGGTATGCACATATTTTTGGCTTTATATGTGGATATGCTTTGGGTAAATTTAAGGTTATAAGATGAAATATATCTATTTTATTCGTCATGCTAAAGCTCAAAAAGAAAATTACGATCAAGATTTACAACGAGAACTTAGTTCTAGTGGAAAAGATGATTTAAAAACTATGATTTATAGGATTAAGGATTTAGAATTTAAAGCTCAAAGCATTATCTCAAGTCCTGCTAAGCGCTGTATAAAAACAGCACAAAAACTCTGCAAAAGCTTTTCTTTAAAAGAAAAAGATATCAAGATAGAAAAAAGCTTTTATGATGGTAATTTAAAGGATGTGTTAAATTTTATAAAAGAATCAAAAGAGAGTAGGGTAGTGCTAATTATGCACAATCCTTTATTGCAAGAACTTTGTGAGTATCTAGCTCATATAGATTTAGAAAACTTTCCAACTTCTGCTATTTTATGTATGCAATTTGATATAAAAGAATTTAAAGATATAAAAGAACACAGCGGGGAAGTTGTGTTTTTTGATTATCCTAAAAGTCAAGAAAATAACTAATCTACATTTTTAAACTTCAAATTTATTTAAGCAAAAATATAAACTAAAATTTAGTTGAAATGAAAAATATACATCTTTAGTCTTTTATAGCTGCATAAAATAACTTATAATATTTTTCAAAAAATTATACTTATTTTTTTATGGATAAATTATTTTCATCCAAAAAATAAAATGCTTTAAAATACTATATTATAGGTATTTTTAAATATATTTTACTTATGTATAAACAGATAAATATAAAAGTTTGAAAATTATAGTTTTCAATACAAAATATATATAATTTCAATATTTTACTATTTATCATATAATTTTACATATATATTAAGTTTAAGTTAAAATATTTTTATAGACTAAAAAAGTTAAAATGATGAGTAAAAAAAAGAAATTAATACAAAAGTTTAACTTGTGTGGAGTTTTTGATTTTATTTGGATTTTTGAATTAATCTTGAAAGTTGTTTTGCTAAAAGTTTAGCACTATTTTCATTTTTGCTAAGTTTTTTCATATTTTCTCTAAATTCGTAAAGTCTTTTTTCTTGTGCAAAGTCGTTATTTAAAGTATTATCTTGTTTTGAAATATTGTTTTGTTTTACTTGCTTTTGCGCGGTTTTTTTCTTAAAAAACATATCATCACCCTATTTTGTTTTTATAATTATAGCTTGATATTTTTTAAGTAAGATTTTTTTATAATTTTTATATTAATTTTAAAAGGAAAAAAATTGAAAACCATAGGTTTAATAGGCGGAATGAGCTATGAAAGCACACTTAGTTATTATGAAATTATCAATAAATTAACAAATGAAAAATTAGGAAAATTACATAGTGCCAAGATAGTTTTAACTAGCGTTGATTTTGAAGAAATAGAAGAATGTCAACGAAAGAATGATTGGCAAAAAGCAAGTGAAATTTTAACCCAACATGCCCTACTTTTGCAAAAAAGTGGAGTTGATTTTATATTAATTTGCACTAATACTATGCATAAATGTTATGAAAATATACAAAAAAACATTCAAATTCCTATCTTACATATAGCTAAAGCTATGCTTTTAGAACTTCAAGAGCAAAATATCGATAAAGTGTTGTTATTAGGGACAAAATACACTATGCAAGAAGATTTTTATAAACAACTTTTAATTAACTCAAAGATTGAAGTTTTTATTCCCAAAAATGATGATATTTTAAAGCTTAATGACATTATTTTTAATGAACTTTGTAAAGGTATTATAAATGAAAAATCAAAAAGATATTTATGTGATTTGATTGCTCAATTTTCGGAGGTTCAAGGAGTGATTTTGGGTTGTACTGAACTTGGTTTGATTATAAAAGAAAACTCTAAAAAGCTATTTGATAGTGCATATATTCATGCAAAAATGGCTACTTTGAAAGCTTTGGAGAATGAGTGATGAAATATCCTCTAGATTGTGAAGAAAATTTTGAAAAGTCATTTTTATTTTGGCTTTGTAGATATGTGAAATTTAAACTTAATTCTTTATCAAATAAAGAATTAAAAGACCCTCAAGCCTTGGCTGTAGTAAATTTAGCCTTAAGTAAGGGTGTTAAAAATATACAAGAGCTTGATGCTTATGTAAAAAAAGCAAGAAATGCAGGACTTAGCGGTGTAAATACATATTTTAATCCTTTGAAAAAACTTTATGAGTATTTGTTATTTTATAAGCTTTATTCACTAAAACAAATCGATGAAGAGCTTTTAGTAGAAATTTTAGCAAGTATTAGTGCTTCTTTGTCTGATGCGAGTAAGAAAAACTACCGTATAGCTGTGATTAATTTTTTTGCATTTTTAGATAAACAAAATGAAGAAGATCAAAAAGCACACATTTTTGATATTAATCTTAAAAACTGGGCGGGTATAAGTGGTTCTAAGGGAGTTAAGCTACCTGAGTATATGAGTGAAGATGAAGTGAGTAAATTTTTAGATGCTATTGATAATACAGATTTTAAAAGTAATACCATACGCAATCGTTTGATTATTAAAATTATCATTTTTACAGGAATTAGGGTTAGTGAAGCTATTAATATAAAATTAAAAGATATTAGCGAAGAAAATGATCTTTATATTATACGCATTAGAGCTAAAGGTAATAAATACCGCGTTGTGATGATTAAAAAAGAGCTTATAGAACATCTTTTAAAAGATGTAAGGGTAAATTATCTTTCTTATGATGGACTTTTATTTGTCAATCGCAATGGCAAAGCCCTAACCCAAGCTTATGTTTCGCGTATAGTAGAACAAATTTTATTTAAAGCAGGAATTCGCAAGCAAAAAAACGGAGCTCATATGTTAAGACATACTTTTGCTACCCTACTTTATAAAAAACAAAAAGATTTAGTTTTAGTCCAAGAAGCACTAGGGCATGCGAGTTTAAATACTTCAAGAATTTATACGCACTTTGATAATGAAAAGCTAAAATTAGCTGCAGAGGTAGCCAAAAAACTTCACGATAGAACCTAGATAGTTTTATCTAGTATTTTTTAATCACTTATTCTTAGTGTTTTTTGGCATTTAAAAACACACTAAGAATGATCAAAGCAAAAGCAAAAAGATCAATCACATTATAAATAGTTCCTAAAAATAAAAAACTCATAAAAGCAGCAGCCACGGGTTCTATACAAGCTATCATACTAGCTTTAAAAGCCCCTATTAATTCAACTCCTTTTAAATATAAACAAAAAGCCCCTATTGTGCCTATAAATACAATCGCGCTCATAGCCAAAAAGGAATTTAAAGAAAAATCATGTTTTGGGATATTTCCTTGCAATAATACAAAAAGCAAAAAAGAAGCAAATAAACTAGCCAAACCCATAATTAAAAATAAGCCATATTTTGCTATGATAAGCCTAGCACTCAAAGAGTAAAACGCTACTCCAAGAGCTCCAAAAAAAGCCCAAATAATACCTCTTATATCAAGTTTTAATGTATTAATATCTCCATTTGTTATAAGTAAAAATAAAGCAAAAAGTATTAAAAACAAAGCGATTAGTTCTACTTTTTTAGGAAAAATTTTATTTTTAAAACACATAAAAAGCATTATGATTAATGGTGCGTTGTATTGTATCATCGTGGCAGTTCCTGCATCGGTATAATAAATAGCTTTAAAATAACCATATTGAGTTATCAATAAACCAAAGATAGAAAAAATTAAAAGAGAGCTAAGTTCTTGTTTTTGCTTTAGTAGTTTTAGTTTGAAATTTTTTACACCCAAAATTATTAAAATAACGCCGGTAAAAAGCAAACGATAAAAACTTACCCATTCAGCAGAATAATGATTTTTAAACAAATACTCAGCCAAAACCCCACTTATGGCCCAAAATATCCCACCAAGTATGACTAGAAAAACTCCCAAAAAACACCTTTAATCTTATTAATTTATATAATATTTGTAGTAAAATATTATTATATCATTATGTATATATTTTAAGGAAAATTAATGACTTATTTAGAGATTGATGGTGTTGAAAAGTTAAATGGAGAAGTGATAATAAGTGGTGCAAAAAATGCAGCACTTCCTTTGATAGCTTCAAGTATTTTAGCTAAAAATGAAGTGCAAATTTCAAATTTACCAAATGTAGCAGATATTTGTACCCTACTTTCTTTGCTTGAAAATTTAGGGGCAAATTATACTTTTAAAGACAATTTTGCAAAAATAAATACAAAACACCTAAATAAAACCATAGCAAAATACGACATCGTGCGTAAAATGCGTGCCTCTATACTTACCTTAGGGCCTTTACTAGCTAGATTTGGAAATTGTGAAGTTTCTTTACCGGGAGGTTGTGCTATAGGCCAACGCCCTATTGATTTACACCTTTTAGCTTTAGAAAAAATGGGAGCTAATATTGAGATTAAACAAGGCTATGTAGTAGCTAGTGGAGGGCTTAGGGGTGCTGATGTGATGTTTGATAAAATCACTGTTACAGGCAGTGAAAATATCATTATGGCAGCAGCCCTAGCTCATGGTAAAACTAGACTTTTAAATGTTGCTAAAGAGCCTGAAGTAGTGCAACTTTGTGAGGTTTTAGCTAGAGCCGGGCTTGATATACAAGGCATAGGATCTTCTGAACTTGAAATTTATGGCACAAGTGGAGAACTTTTAGAATTTAAACCTTTTGAAATTATTCCTGATCGTATTGAAGCAGGAACTTATCTGTGTGCAGGAGCTATCACTAACTCAAAAATCACTCTAAAAAAAGTCAATGCAAGCCATCTTAGTGCAGTTTTGGCAAAGCTAGAGCAAATGGGTTTTAGCTTTGATATTAATGAAGATAGTATTGGCATAAATCCTGCTAAAGAAATCAAACCGGTTGAAATTTTAACTAGCGAATATCCAGGTTTTCCAACGGATATGCAAGCACAATTTATGGCTTTAGCTTTAAAAGCAAATGGTACAAGTATTATTGATGAGAGATTATTTGAAAATCGTTTTATGCATGTAAGTGAGCTTTTAAGAATGGGAGCTGATATAAGATTAAACGGGCATATTGCTACTATAAATGGCACTAAAGAGCTTTTGGGGGCTGATGTTATGGCTACTGATTTGCGTGCGTCTTCTGCTTTGATTTTAGCGGCTTTAGCAGCTAAAGGAACTAGTAAAATTCATAGAATTTATCATCTTGATAGAGGATATGAAAATTTAGAAGAAAAATTTAAAAAACTAGGTGCAAGTATAAGAAGGCTTGAAGAATGAGAGATATTTTTGCAACTTTAAATTTTTTAAAAGAACAAATCAAAGCAAAAAATGAATTTCAAAAAGTAAATTTGACGCAAGCTTTGGGGTGTATTTTATATGAAGATGTTTTTGTGAAAAAAAACCTACCCGCTTTTGATAATTCTGCCCTAGATGGTTATGCATTAAATTATGCACATAAGAATGAATTGCTAAAAATAAAAGGAAGCATTTTAGCAGGCGATAAAAATGATTATATTTTAGAAAAAAATGAATGCTATAAAATTATGACAGGAGCTAAAATTCCTCAAAATGCAAATACTATTTTAATGTTTGAAGAAGCTTTGCTTGAAGATGAAAAGCTCAATGCCAAAAACGCTAAAGAAAACAATGCCATCCGTTTTAAAGGCGAGGAAGCAAAGCTTGGAGAGCTTTTGTTTAAAAAGGGACAAAAAATCACTTCAGGTATGATAGCTATGCTTGCTGCTCAAGGAATTTATGAGTTAAATGTCGTTAAAAAATTGCGTGTTGGGATTTTTTCAAGTGGAGATGAGCTTGTAGAACCTTGGGAAAATGCTGATGAATACAGCATATATAATGCAAATGCTTTTGGAATTTATGCTATTTTGCAAGATTATGCTGATGTTGAGTATTTAGGACTTATAAAAGATGATTTAAATGCATATAAAAAGCTTTTAGAAAATAAAGAATTTGATATGCTTATAAGCAGTGGTGGAGCTAGCGTGGGTGAGGCTGATTTTATCAAACAAGCTTTGCTTGAGTGTGATTTTAACCCTATTTTTGAAAAAGTAAATGCTAAACTTTGCAAGCATGTAAAACTTTTTAGCAAAAGCGATACGCTTTTTCTAGCCCTACCAGGAAATCCTTTAGCCTCTTTAGTTTCAACGCATATTTTTGCAAAAAATATACTCAATTTACTTTATGGTAAAGAACTTTTGGAAATTGATAAAGCAAGATTGACTAAAGATTTAAATTTCAAAGGTCAAAGAAATGATTTTGCTTTTGGAAAATTAGTCGATGGGTATTTTAAACCAAGTGAAGCTAAATTTGGCTCAGGTATGCTAAAACCTTTATGTGAAAACACGCATATTTTAATCACGCAAATTGATGATACAAAATTAGTAAAAGATCAAGAAGTTAAAGTTTTAAAAATTTAATAGGGTATTGCACTACCCTATTTTGAATGATTAACTTCTTGCTTTATCTAAAGTTTTAAAAAGATTGTTTAAGATATTTTCTTCATTTTTTTGGTATTTGCTTTGGCGTAATTTCTCCCAAGCATATACGCTATAATCTTTAGAAATTGAACCTATATTTAAATCTGTATTACTAAAAGCATTGTTGCTATCTTTTTTATACTCTTTTTCCTCTTTGTCTTTAAGTGCATTAAGTGTAGCTTGAAATTCATCTGAAGATGTGTTTTTTTCTTTGATTTTTGTCATATTGTTTAAGGCTAGCGGACTATTTTTATCATTTACTTGCATGAGTTGCTCCTTTTAAAATTTAATAATCACAAGCAAAAAACATTCCTTAATTTTAAAAACTTGACAATAAAATAAAGTTTTGATAAAATCACACTCTACTTTCAAAATGCGGGAATAGCTCAGGGGTAGAGCACAACCTTGCCAAGGTTGGGGTCGCGAGTTCGAATCTCGTTTCCCGCTCCACTTCTTTTAACTAAAATCAAACTTTTTTGATGTATTATATAATTAATATATTTTATATAAGAGGTTGCTGTATTGTTTTTTAAACAAATCATTCTAGTTTTATTTTTCTATACTTTAAGTTTTGCTTCGAATTTTGATGAAGTAAAATTAGCTTTGATTAAAGAATTTAAAATAAATTATCCGCAGTTAGAAATCATTTCTTTGGATCTTAACACTCAATCAAGTTTGCCTGCTGATTTTAATCAATATATTTTTTTAAAGCTAGGTAATCATAATTTTGATAGAGCCGATGGTTTTATAAAGGCTGAATTTAAAACTCCAGAGCAGTTTAAAAAAAATATATTTTTTAAGTATTTTTTAAAGGCAAAATTAGAAGTTTTGCAAACTACGCGTCCTATTTCGCGTAATGAAAATTTAAGTCCTGCTAGTTTTAAAATTTTAAAAATTCCTTTTGATAAAGCCCCTCAAGGTGTATTAAAAAAAGATGAAATCACAAATTTAATAGCCAAAAGCAATATAAGAGAAAATATGATTTTAAAATATAATATGTTTAAAACCAAAACCCTTATACAAAGAAATGATTCTGTTTATGGTATCATCAAAGATGGGGATTTAAGTATGATGATAGAATTAAAAGCCTTGCAAAGTGGGAATTTAAACCAAAGAATTCGCCTTAAAAATAAAGATGGAAAAGTCGTGCATGGTAAAGTTATTAGTAAAAATTATGTGGAGCTAAAATGAGAAAAATTTTAGTAGGTATTAGTGGAGCTAGTTCTTGCGAGCTTGGCTTTTTATTATTAAAACATTTAAAAGAAAAAGGACAAATTTATGCTATCGTGAGTAAAAATGCAAAAATAAGCTTTATAAAAGAAAATTCCCTTTTGCAAAATATAGACTTTTTGCAACACATAAAAGATAAATTTGAGCTTGAACATGTAAATTTTTTAGATAATGAAGACATTAGTCAATGCGTAGCAAGCGGATCTTTTGGCATAGAAACGACTTTTATCACACCTTGCTCGATTAATACTTTAGCAAAAGTTGCTTGCGGTATAAATGATACTTTACTTACAAGAGCTGCAGGAGTGGCTTTAAAAGAACGCAAAAAGCTCATACTTGGAGTAAGAGAAATGCCCTATTCTACTTTAAATTTAGAACAAATGGCTAAACTTTCTAGTTATGGAGTTATCATCGCTCCTCCTGTAATGGCAAGTTATGCTAAGATTGATAATTTAGAAAAATTATATGAATTTATCATAGGAAAATGGCTTGATTTAGCAAATATCGAGCATAATTTATACCAAAGGTGGCAATGATGGCTAGTTGTGTGTATCCAGGAACATTTGATCCTATCACTAATGGACATTTAGATGTTATCATTAGAGCTAGCAAGATGTTTGAAGAGGTGGTAGTTGCTATAGCTAAAAGTGAAAGCAAAAAGCCTATGTTTGGCTTGGAACATAGAGAAAAAATGGTAAAAATTGCTACAAAAGACTTAAAAAATGTTAAAATTACAACTTTTGATAACTTACTAGTAGATCTTGCTAAAAATTTGCAAATAAATATCATTATAAGAGGCTTAAGAGCGGTGAGTGATTTTGAGTATGAATTACAACTTGGCTATGCAAATCACATGCTTTGGGAAGATTTTGAAACTATATATCTTATGCCAAATTTAAAAAATTCTTTTATTTCAAGCTCCATAGTAAGATCAATTTGTGCCCATAATGGTGATGTGAGCAAGCTTGTGCCAAAAGAAATTATACCTTTATTAAAGGAGAGAGATTGTATATAGCTTTTGAAGGGGTTGATTGTGTGGGTAAAAGCACACAGATAGAACTTTTAAAAAAATATTTTCATAATGCATTTTTTACTAAAGAACCAGGTGGAAGTGAGCTTGGAGTGCATTTGAGAAAAATTTTATTAGAAAGCAAAATACATTTTTCTAAAAAGGCTGAGCTTTTGCTTTTTTTAGCAGATAGAGCAAATTTAATCGACATGCATTTAGCACAAAATAAAAACAAACTTATCATTTCAGATCGTAGTTTTATTTCTAATATGGCTTATGCAAGATGTGATTTTGATCAAAATATTTTATTTGAGTTAAATTCTTTCGCCACAGGTGGACTTTTTCCACAAAAGGTTGTGTTTTTGCATGGCTCTAAAGAGCTTATCGCACAAAGACTTTCTAAAAAAGATCTAGATAGTATTGAAAAAAGAGGGGTTGAATATTTTTTAAATATACAAAATGCCCTAGAAGAAACTTTAGAGTTTTTAAAAACTAAGATAGATATAAAAATTTTAAAATTAGATGCTTCTTTGAGTATTGAAAATTTACATGAAAAAATTAAGGAATTTATAGATGATTAATGCTTTAAAAGGAATGAAAGATTTACAAGATGATCAAGCTACTCTTTATGAAAAAGTGGTAAAAACTTGTGAAGAAGTAGCTAAAAACTATGGTTTTACTTTTATTAATTGTCCGCATTTAGAACTTACTAAGCTTTTTAAAAGAAGTGTTGGAGAAAGCTCTGATATAGTTGGCAAAGAAATGTATGAATTTGTTGATAAAGCAGGCAATGAAGTGTGTTTAAGGCCTGAAGGGACAGCTGGGGTGGTAAGATCATACATAGAAGCTAAAATGGATAAGGCTCAAAGTGTTAAAAGATGGTTTTATCATGGCTCTATGTTTCGCTATGAAAGGCCACAAAAAGGAAGATTGCGTGAATTTCATCAATTTGGAGTAGAAAGCTTTGGTGTAGCAAGTGTGTATGAGGATGTGAGCATTATTTTAATGCTAAATGAAATTTTTAAACGCTTAGAAATTCATACAAGCTTGAAAATTAATTCTTTAGGCTGCAAAGAATGTATGGGTGTATATAAAGAAAAACTCATAGCTTTTTTAAATTCTAAAGAAGGTTTTTGCGAAGATTGCTTAAGAAGAAAAGACTTAAATCCTATTAGAGTGCTTGATTGCAAAAATGATCATTGTCAAAGTTTAATCGAAAATGCGCCAAAACTAAGTGAAAATTTATGTCCATGTTGTAAGAAAGATTATGAAAAATTGCAAAAACTTTTAAAAGAAAATGATGTTGAATTTGAATGTGATGAAAAATTAGTGCGTGGGCTTGATTATTATTCTAAAAGTGCATTTGAGTTTGTTAGCGATGAAATCGGTGCAAAAGCTGCCGTAGCAGGTGGTGGAAGATATGATAGATTGATTGAATATTTAGATGGTAAAAGTGGTTATGGTGTGGGTTTTGCTATGGGTATAGAAAGGATTATGGCTATTTTAGAGCAAAAACAAAGCGTAAAATCAAGAGAAGGAATTTATCTTTGTGCTATGGATGAAGCTTATATAGATACTATTTTTAAATTAGCAAATACTTTAAGAAAAAAACATAAGGTATATTTAAGCTATGAAGCAAAAAAACTTGCAAAGCATTTAAACCAAGCAGATAATGCTAATGCTAAAATCTTTTTGTGTATAGGCGAAGATGAAATGCAAAAAGAAGAGATTTTTTATAAAAATTTAGATAGTAAAGAAAATAAAAATATAAAATTAGCAAATTTGGAGAATGAGTTATGATTGATTATGGTATTAATATTTGGGGTGCAAATAATTTTATCATTGAAAATGGCAAAGTATGTGTAAATCATGGTAAAAAACCTGCCATTATAGATATAGTAAATACTTTGCGCGATGATGGTTATAAGGGGCCATTGTTGCTTCGTTTTCCTCATTTAATCCATAAGCAAATTGAGCAAATTTATAATAAATTTGCTAAAGCAAAAAAAGAATTTAACTATAAAGGTTCTTTTAACGCTGTATATCCTTTAAAAGTCAATCAATATCCAGGTTTTGTAAAAAATTTAGTTAATCTAGGTAAAGAATACAACTATGGCTTAGAGGCAGGAAGTAAGGCTGAGCTTTTGCTAGCTATGGCTTATAACAATGAAGGTGCACCTATAACAGTTAATGGCTTTAAAGATAAAGAACTCATAAATATGGGCTTTATAGCGTGTGAAATGGGTCATAATATCACTTTAACTATGGAAGGACTTAATGAGCTTGAAGCGATGATTGAAATTGCTAAAAATCGTTTTAAGCCAAAGCCAAATATAGGCTTAAGGGTGCGTTTGCATTCAGCTGGAGTAGGAATTTGGGCAAAAAGTGGTGGTATAAATTCAAAATTTGGTTTAACATCCACTGAACTGATTGAAGCGGTAAATCTTTTAAAAGCTAATAAACTTTTAGAGCAATTTACTATGATACATTTTCATTTAGGCTCACAAATTACTGAAATTCATCCTTTGAAAAAAGCTCTAAATGAAGCGGGTAATATCTACACCGAGCTTAGAAAAATGGGGGCAAAAAATTTAAAAGCTATTAATCTTGGTGGAGGTTTAGCGGTAGAATACTCTCAGTTTAAAAACGAAACAAGCAGAAATTACACCTTAAGTGAGTATGCAAACGATGTTGTGTTTATTTTAAAAGGTATTGCAGAACAAAAAAAAGATTTAGAGCCTGATATTTTTATAGAAAGTGGGCGTTTTGTAGCAGCAAATCATGCTGTTTTAGTAGCGCCTGTTTTAGAGCTTTTTTCTCAAGAATACACAGAAAGCAAGCTTTTATTAAAAGATAAAAACCCAAAACTTATTGATGAACTTTATGATTTGTATAAAAACATTAAAGCTTCTAATGCACTTGAGTATTTACATGATAGCATTGATCATATGGAGAGTATTTTAACCTTGTTTGATTTGGGTTATGTAGATTTACAAGATCGCTCTAATAGTGAAATTTTAGTACATTTGATTATGAGAAAAGCTATTTCTTTGGTGGGTGATCAAGCTGATTTATCGAGTTTGCAAAATGAAGTGCAAGAAAAATATTTAGTGAATTTTTCAGTATTTCAGTCTTTACCTGATTTTTGGGGTTTAGAGCAAAATTTCCCTATCATGCCACTTGATAGACTCAATAAAAAGCCAACTAGAAGTGCAAGTATATGGGATATAACTTGTGATAGCGATGGAGAAATTTCTTATTCTAAAGATAATCCTTTGTTTTTACATGATATTGATGTAGAAGCTGAAGATTATTTTTTAGGATTTTTCCTAGTGGGAGCTTATCAAGAAGTGCTTGGCATGAAGCATAATCTTTTTACACATCCAACTGAAGCTTGTATAAGTATTAATGAAAAGGGTTTTGAAGTAGAAAGCGTGCTAGAGGCTCAATCTATTTTAGATACCTTAGAAGATCTTGATTATGATGTGCATGCAATTATGGACAATATTAATGAAAAAATTTATGCTTCAAAACTTGTAAATGAAAATCAAAAAAAACATATTTTGGGTGAAATTTATTTATTTTTAAATGATAATGGATACTTAAAAAGTATAGGTTCTAAATGAGTATTTTTAAACTAATCAAAGAAGATTTTTCTATGCCAAAGCAAAAAGATCCTGCATATAGATCTTGGGTGGAATTAGTTTTTAACTATCCCGGTGTTTGGGCTGTGGTAAATTATCGTTTTGCGCATTTTTTTTATATCAAAAATTATAAACGCATAGCAAGAATGATTAGTGGAATTTCTCAGTTTTTAACAGGGGTTGATTTGCATCCTGGAGCTACGCTAGGTAGAAGGATATTCATAGATCATGCAATAGGTGTGGTAGTAGGTGAAACAGCTATAATTGGTAATGATGTGATTATCTATCAAGGAGTAACCTTAGGTGGCACAAGTTTAGATAAAAATACCAAAAGACATCCTACTATAGAAGATGGTGTGATCATAGGCTCTGGGGCTAAAATTTTAGGTAATATTACCATAGGTAAAAATGCAAAAATAGGTTCAAATGCAGTTGTATTAAAAGATGTTGGGGCAAATTTAACAGCTATTGGTATACCTGCTTATATTAAAGAATTTCAAATAAGCCAAAAAGAGAGAATTCAAAAACTAGAGGAAAGAATTAAATTTTTAGAAGAAAAACTAAATAAAGAGGACAAATGATAGCAATTACAGGTGGAGGCACGGGAGGGCATTTGGCTATAGCTAGATGTTTATTGCAAAGTGCAAGAAAACAAGGCATAAAATGTATTTACATAGGAAGTGAAAATGGCCAAGATAGACTTTGGTTTGAAAATGAAAATGGTTTTTATAAAAAATATTTTCTAAGCTCTCAAGGCGTTGTTAATAAAAAAGGCTTAGCTAAAGTTCAATCATTTTTACATATTTTAAAACTTGCAAGAACAACAAAACAAATTTTAAAAGAGCATAATATTAAAGTAGTTTTTAGTGTGGGTGGATATAGCAGTGCCCCAGGCGCTTTTGGTGCTTTAATGGCAAATATCCCACTTTTAATCCATGAACAAAATTCAAAAATAGGAAGTTTAAATTCACTTTTAAAGCCTTTTTCTAAAGCTTTTTTTACTGCTTTTGATGATCAAATTAACAAAGCAAATACTTTCTTTTGTCCTTATCCTATCAGCGAGATTTTTTCTCAAAAAGCAAGAGTGAGAAAAGAATTAAAAAATATTATTTTTCTTGGTGGCTCTCAAGGGGCTAAATTTATTAATGACCTTGCTTTAGAAAATGCTTTATACTTTAAAGAAAAAGGTATAAATATCATTCATCAATGTGGTAAGAATGATTATGAAAGATGTAAAAAAGCTTATGAGGATTTAAATGTCAAAGTAGAGCTTTTTGATTTTGATAAAAACATTATAGATAAAATTTCTAAAGCAGATTTAGCTATATCAAGATCAGGTGCAAGTAGTCTTTTTGAGCTTAGTGCAAATTTACTTCCTTGTATTTTTATTCCTTATCCATATGCGGTTAAAAATCATCAATATTTTAATGCTTTGTATTTAAAAGAGCGTAATTTATGTGAAATTTTAACCCAAGAAGAAAAACATCAATTTTTAAATTTAGTAGAAAATTTCTCATTAGAAGAAAAATCTTTAGCCTTGCAAGGATTAAAAAGCGAAAATGGCACAGATTTTATGATAGAAAAAGCAAAACAAATGGGGTTTATTTAAATAAAATACTCCCCAAACGCACCATATTTGAACCACATTTTATAGCTAGTTCAAAATCCCCACTCATACCCATGGAGCAAATTTTTGCCCCGTGTTTTTGTAAAATTTCATAGATTTTAAAAGTTTGCTCAAAGCTTTCTTGAACTTTTTCCTCATCCATAGAGCCTATACACATAATGCCTGTAAGGTTTAAATTTTTACACTCTTCTTGTATTTGTAAATACTCTTCTATGGCCTTATTTTGCTCTATGCCACTTTTAGAACTTTCATTGGCAGTATTGATTTCTAATAAAGTATCTAATTTATAATCAAGTCTTTTATCTACGGCTTTGGCGATTTTTAAGCCATTGCAAGATTGCCAAAGTAATGGGTTTTGTTTGATTAAAAGATTGATTTTGTTACTTTGAAGATTGCCTATAAAATGCCATTTGATTTCTAAATCTTGAAGTTTTTCTTTTTTTAAAGCTAAAGCTTGGACTTGATTTTCTCCAAACTCTACAACACCTTGCTTAAAAAGCTCTCGAATTTGTTCATCTTGAACATACTTGCTAGCTGCTACTAAACGCACATTTTGTTTTATAGTTTTTTCAAAAATACTTTCTAAATTCATCTTTTCCTACATCAATTCATATAATTTTTTACGCTCACTTGAGCTTCCTATACCAAGTTGCATACGATATTTAGTGATAGTCCTACGTCCTAGTTGCACACTTGGGAATTCTTTTTGAGTGAGTTCAAGAATTTTCAAATCACTCAAAGGTTTTTTAGGATTTTCTTTTTTAATTAAATTACTAAGAAAATCTTTGATTGTAGCATTAGAAGTTTCACCATCATCAACTGCAGTGGTAAAGAAAGATTTTAAAGGTATTAAACCTCTATCGCAACTTAAGTATTTGTTTGCAATTGCCCTTGAAATAGTAGAAGCATTTCTTTCAAGATCTTGTGCTAAATCTTTAAGCTGCATAGGTTTGATATCCCCGCCCATGAAAAAATCATATTGATATTCTATAATCATAAGCCCTAGTTTATAAAGGGTAGCTTTACGCATAGCTAGTGCATCGATTAAATTTTTTGCATCTTTTAAATAAGCACTTAAAAACTCATGATCTAAACCATCTGCTTCAAAAGCAATTTCAGGATAATAATCATCATTGATTTTAATTTTAATTTCACCATTTTCTTGATAAATAAATATATCAGGAATGATTTCCATGCTCTCTTCAAAATACTCCAAAAAAGGTGGAATGGAGATTTTTTTAATTATCGCTATAGCTTTTTTATACAAAGGATCTTTGATAAAATCTTTTGCATTTTCTAAATTTAAAATTAACATTTTGCAAAACTCATAAAGCTCATCATCTAAGTCAAAATGCTCTAATGCAAAAATAAAAGCTTCTTGATTGTCTTTTGCACCTACTCCAATAGGCTCAAGATACTTAAATCTCTGCCTGATTTTTTCTACTTCTAAAGGATCAAATTCACCTAAAATTTCCTCATCATACTCAAAATAACCTTCATGATTTAAACATTCTATGATTTTTTCAGCAATGGTTTGGGATTTTTTAGTAGGAAAAAATGGTGGTATGATTTGCTCACTTAAAAGTTCATACACATTTTTTACTTCCAAGCTTTTTGCATCAATCATTTGCGTGGTGGTATTTTTACTAAAATACTCTTGATAATACTTGTTTTGATTGTTTGTAATGCTTGAGTTTTCTTTGATCTCTATAAAAGGATTTTCTTTAGCAAATTCATCTAAACTTTCTTTTAGATCTTCAATATTAGCTTGCAATATAGGAAGCCAAGATCTTAAGGTTTGTGATAGTTTTGCTTTTTGCGTTATAGAGGTTTTTTGTTTAAGCATTATTCAAGTCTAAACTCACTTCCAAGATAATATTTTTTAACATCTTCATTATGCGCAATTTCATTAGCATTACCACTAGCTAGCAACCTTCCGCTTCTAATCACATAAGCTCTATCGCAAATTGCTAAAGTTTCTCTTACATTATGATCAGTGATTAAAACACCTATATTCATAGCTTTTAAATCATTAATCAAACTTTGAATTTCACTCACTGCGATAGGATCAACCCCAGCAAATGGTTCATCTAAAAGTAAAAATTTAGGATCACACATAAGTGATCTTGCGATTTCACAACGCCTTCTTTCACCCCCACTTAAACTCATGCCTTTTCTGTGTCTAATAGGTTCTATGCTAAGTAATTCTAGCATTTGTTCTATCTTTTGTTCTAATAAATTTTTATCCTTATATATTACTTGGGCGGCTAAAAGTAAATTTTCTTCTACGCTTAAGTCTTTAAAAACACTACTTTCTTGAGGTAAATACCCAATGCCAAGCTTTGCTCTTTTATTAAGTGGTTCTTTTGTGATATCTTGTGAGTCTAAAAACACCTGTCCACTTGTTGGCAAAATAAGTCCACATATCATATAAAAACTCGTAGTTTTTCCTGCTCCATTAGGCCCTAAAAGTCCTACAACTTCTCCACTTTGCACTTCTAGCGAAACATCGTGTATGATTTTAGTTTTTTTAATGATTTTTTCTAAATTTCTAGCTTCTAGCTTACTCATGTATTATATACTTTCTTTTATTTTCATAAGGAATGATTTGTAAAATTATATTAAAAATTTGATATTTATCTAAATATTTTTTTAATTTTTCATCACCCCACTCTACCAAATGCAAACCATCTTCAAAAAAATTTTCAATCAAGCCATTTTTTAAAAGCCCATCAAAACCTTCTTGATAAATATCATAATGATACATTTTACCTTGTTGAAAATCATACTCTTGCATGATAGAAAATGTAGGAGAATTAAGCGTTTTTTCTACTCCAAGAAATTGAGCATAATTTTGCACTAAAGTAGTTTTACCGCTTGCTAAATCCCCTTGAAGTAAAATAACTCCATTTTTAGGTAAAATTTCACAAAGCTTATAAAGCTCATTTTGGCTTAAAATCATTTCTTTCATTGGATTTTTACCACATATTTTTCTTGCATAGCTTTTGGTATGCTTTTGGTTGTTGGTATGTCTAAAACTTTATAGATATTAGTATATTCTATAAATTTAATGCTTATTTCATCGCCAATTTTTACTTCTTTACTAGCTTTAACTACTTGATTATTTATACTTACTACACCACTTTTACACATATCTTCTGAAATAGCACGACGCTTAGTAATATTAACTACATTTAAAAATTTATCTATTCTCATAAAAATATTTTATCAAAAAATACAAGAAAATGTTATAAAATGTCTAAATATTTTACATTATATTAAGCTAAATTCGTTAAATTTTACAATCATTTTTTTACAAAGAGGAAAGACAATGAAAAAAGATATTAAAAAAGTAGTTTTAGCATATTCTGGCGGACTTGATACAAGTATAATTTTAAAATGGCTACAAGATGAGTATAAATGTGAAGTAGTAACTTTCACAGCAGATATTGGACAAGGCGAAGAGCTTGAACCTGCTAGAAAAAAAGCGCTTTCTTTGGGTGTAAAAGAAGAAAATATTTTTATTCAAGATTTAAAAGATGAATTTGTAAAAGATTATGTGTTTCCTATGTTTAGAGCAAATGCTATTTATGAAGGAGAATATTTACTAGGTACAAGTATAGCAAGACCTTTGATAGCAAAAGCTTTGGTAGAAATAGCAAATAAAACCAATGCAGATGCTATTAGTCATGGAGCAACAGGTAAAGGAAATGATCAAGTGCGTTTTGAATTAGGTGCTTTGGCGCTAAATCCAAATTTAGCCATTATTGCTCCTTGGAGAGAATGGGATTTAAATAGCCGTGAAAAACTTTTAGCTTATGCACAAAAACATGGTATTGATATAGCTAAAAAGCCAGGTAAGTCACCTTATTCTATGGATGCAAATTTATTGCATATTTCTTATGAGGGTTTAGTACTTGAAGATCCTGCTGCTAAACCTGAAGCGGATATGTGGCGTTGGGTGAAAGATTTAAAAGAAACTCCAAATGAAAGCGAAGTGATAGAGCTTGAGTTTAGTAAAGGCGATTTATGTGCTATTAATGGAGAAAAAATGTCTCCCGCACAACTTTTGGCAAAACTTAATGAGCTTGGTGTAAAACATGGTATAGGTCGTCTTGATATTGTTGAAAATCGCTATGTGGGTATGAAAAGTAGAGGTTGTTATGAAACTCCGGGTGGAAGCATACTTTTAAAAGCACACCGTGCTATAGAAAGTATCACTCTTGATAGAGAGGCAGCACATTTAAAAGATGAATTAATGCCAAAATATGCAAGTTTAATTTATAATGGCTATTGGTTCTCGCCTGAAAGATTAATGCTTCAAGCCTTAATTGATGAGTCACAAAAATATGTAAATGGCAAAGTTAAACTTGAATTATATAAAGGTAATGTAATGGTAATAGGCAGAGAAAGTGCGAATGATAGCTTATTTAGCGAGGCTTATTGTACTTTTGAAGAAGATGCTGTGTATGATCAAAAAGATGCAGCAGGCTTTATAAGATTAAATGCTTTGAGATTTATCATCGCAGGTAAAAATGGAAGAAAATTTTAAAAAGGAAAACAATGAAAGTATTATTAATTAAAGATGTAAAAAGCTTAGGAAAAGCAGGAGAAGTTAAAGAAGTAAAAGATGGATATGGACAAAATTTTTTAATTGCCAAAGGTTTTGCCAAAGCTGCTACACATGAAGTTTTAAAACAATATGAAGCAGAGCAAAAGAAAAAGGCTGAAAATTTAAGATTTGAACTTGCAAATTTGGAAAAATTAAAAGAGGAATTATCTAAAATCACTATTTGTATAGCTAAGCCTGTGGGAGCTAATGGAAGCTTGTTTGGTGGGGTTACTAAAGATGAAATCGCACATGCATTAAAAGATCAAAAAGGTATAGAGCTTGATAAAAAAAGCTTAGAATGTGATACCATAAAAGAGCTTGGTGTGCATGAAATTTCAGCAAAATTAGGCCATGCAATTCATGCTGTATTTAAGCTAGAAGTTAAAGGAGAATAATGTTTCACGCAACTACAATTTTAGCTTATAAAGGTAAAAATAAATCTGTAATTGGTGGAGATGGGCAAGTAAGTTTTGGAAACACTGTTTTAAAAAACAATGCAGTTAAAATTAGAAAATTAAACAATGGAAAAGTATTAGCAGGTTTTGCAGGAAGCACCGCTGATGCTTTTAATCTTTTTGACATGTTTGAAAAACTACTTTCTAGTTCTAAGGGTGATTTGTTAAAAGCTGCAATAGATTTTTCAAAAGAATGGCGTAAGGATAAATACCTAAGAAAACTTGAAGCAATGATGTTGGTATTAGATAGAGATCATATATTTTTACTTTCAGGAACTGGAGATGTAGTTGAGCCTGAAGATGGTGCTATAGCTGCTATTGGTAGTGGGGGTAACTATGCACTTTCTGCTGCAAGAGCTTTATCCAAACATTCAAATTTAGATGAAGAAGAATTAGTCAAAGAAAGCTTGCAAATAGCTGGTGAAATTTGCATTTATACTAATACAAATATTAAAACTTATGTAATTGAGGATGATAAATGAATTTAACTCCAAAAGAGATTGTAAAATTTTTAGATGATTATGTAATTGGACAAAAAAATGCCAAAAAAATCATAGCAATTGCTTTAAGAAATCGTTATAGAAGAATGCAGCTTAGCCCTGAACTTCAAGATGATATCATGCCAAAAAATATTTTAATGATAGGATCAACTGGGGTTGGTAAAACAGAGATTGCAAGACGCCTTGCTAAGATGATGGGACTTCCTTTTGTAAAAGTTGAAGCAAGTAAATATACTGAAGTTGGTTTTGTTGGACGTGATGTAGAAAGCATGGTTAGAGATTTAGCTAATGCTGCTTTAAATTTAGTAAAAAACGAAGAAAAAGAAAAAAATAAAGACAAAATTAATGAATTTATAGAAAATAAAATTTTAGAAAAACTTTTACCACCTTTACCAAAAGGTGTTAGTGAAGAAAAACAAGAAGAGTATCAAAATTCTTTAGAAAAAATGCGCGTGAAATTAAAAGCTGGTGATTTAGATGATAGCACAATAGAAGTTGAAATTTCACAAAGCGTGTTTGATACTAATCCAAATTTACCACCTGAAATGGGTGCTATGCAAGATATAGTAAAAGTTATTGGCGTGGGTAATAAAAAAGTTAAAAAAGAAATGAAAGTAAAAGATGCAAGAATAGCTTTAGCTCAAGAAGCAAGTGAAAAAATTCTTGATATGGAAAGTATTAAAGGCGAGGCTTTAAGAAGAGCTGAAAATGAAGGGATTATTTTTATTGATGAGATAGATAAAGTAGCAGTTTCAAGCTCAAATTCAAACCGCCAAGATCCAAGCAAAGAAGGGGTGCAAAGGGATTTGCTTCCTATAGTTGAAGGTAGTACTATACAAACTAAATTTGGACCTTTAAAAACTGATCATATTTTATTTATCGCAGCAGGTGCTTTTCATCTAAGCAAGCCAAGTGATTTAATCCCTGAACTTCAAGGGCGTTTTCCTTTAAGGGTTGAGCTTGATTCGCTAGATGAGGATGCTTTATATGCTATTTTAACAAGACCTAAAAATTCATTACTAACACAATACATTGAGCTTTTAAAAACTGAAAATGTAGAGCTTGTTTTTGAAGATGAGGCTATTAGAGAAATAGCAAAAATAGCAAGCAAGGCTAATGAAGAAATGCAAGATATTGGCGCAAGACGCTTACACACGGTGGTGGAAAAACTTTTGGAAGATATTAGTTTTGAAGCAGATGAATATGCTGGAAAAGTTTATAAAATAGATGATTTTAAAGTGCAAGTTAAACTTGGAGATATCATAGAAAATAAAGATTTAGCTAGGTATATCTTGTGAAAAGTGGCTTTATAAGCATAGTGGGTAGAACTAATGCGGGAAAAAGTTCTATCCTTAATTCTTTATTAGAAGAAAAAATGGCTATGGTTTCTCATAAGCAAAATGCTACAAGAAGAAAGATTAATGCAATTATAATGCATGAGAATCATCAGCTTATTTTTATAGATACACCAGGCTTGCATGCAAGCTCTAAAGCTATGAATCAGCTTATGATTGATTTGGCGATTAAAAGCATTGCAGATTGTGATGTGATTTTATTTGTGGCTAGTATTTATGATGATATTAAAGATTATGAAAATTTTTTAAGTTTAAATCCTAAAGTGCCGCATATTGTGTTGATCAATAAGGTTGATTTGGTAAAAAAAGAAGTCTTACTTAAAAAATTAAGCGAGTATTCTCAGTTTAACTCACATTTTAGCGCCATTATCCCCTATTCTGCTAAGCAAAAATTTTATAAAAAAATTCTCTTAGATGAGATGATTAAGTATTTGCCTGAACATCCGTATTATTTTGATCCTGAGTTTATTACTACCACAAATGAAAAGGATATCTATAGAGATTTTATTTTAGAAGCCATATATGAAAATTTAAGTGATGAAATTCCTTATAGCACTGAAGTAAAAATAGAAAAAATCAAAGAGCTTGAGCAAATTTATTATATTAACGCTATCATCATTACAGATAGTAATTCTCATAAAGGAATGATACTAGGTAAAGATGGAACTACAATTAAGCGTATAGGTAAAGAAGCTAGGATGAAAATAGAAAAATTAGCGCAAAAAAAGGTAATGCTAAAATTGTTCGTTCAATTAGAAAAAAATTGGCATAAAAACGAGCAAAATCTCAAAAAAATCCTTTATGATGAGTAAAAAAATCATCAAAAAAGATTTTCTTACTTATGAAAAACTTTTATATGTAAAACTTACAAATCCTATTAGTGAAGATGAAATCTTAAAAAAGAGCTTTGAGGAACTTGGTCTTAAAGATGATTTTTCATATGAGCTAAAGTATTTTCAAGATAAATCTTTTACTCATGTATTTTTGTGTAAATATGAAGATATTTTAGATGTTGATTATGTAATCCCAGAACCCCTGCTCTTTGAAGTGTATTTTAGGAATGATACAAATAGTGAAAATCTTGCATTATTATTTAAGAAAAAATACATAGTTTTAGTGGAGTATTTGGGGTGTGAATTTCAAAATTGCAAAGTTATGCCATTAAATACTTATAGTAAAATATATGATGAAAAATTAAAAAATACATATAAAAACATCATAAGCATAGACGATACTCAAAATCTTAGCAGTTTTGATAAATTTAATAGTAATATTTTCTATCAAAAATTATTAAAAAAATGTGATCGAGTTAAAATTAATTTTGCCAATAAAGCAAAAATAAATCATTTAAAATCTTTTAGTTTTAAAATTTTATTAGCTTTTACATGCGGGATTTTACTAGCCTTAGTTTATCCCTTGTATTTATATACGCAAAAATCATCTTATGAAAAAGAAAAAATAAAATATGAAAATTTAATCAAAAACCAAGATGATATCTTAGAGCAAGCAAAAATAAATCAAAAACAAAATCAAGAAGTTGAAAAATTACAAGA